>JBEAMY010000204.1:0-7799 GCA_041165725.1 Pseudomonadota bacterium | reverse complement strand
TTCAGCCGTCAAGTCCACGTTGGCACTTTCTGTGGCACCTGAGCGGACTGTTCCGAAGCCTGCAGAACCGGCTTCGCCGATCTTGGCGGTGCCTGAGGCGTAACTGGCGTAAAAGCTGGAGTTACCAATCTGACGCAAACCGGCCGGGTTGGAGAAGTTGGCCAACACGATCTTGCCCAGCGATTGCTGCGTGCCGTTGGAGTAGGACGCATTGACCAAACCGTCATCGGCGATGCTCAAGCCCACGAGGTCACCTTCTGGTGCGCCATCCTGAGATTGCGACAACACCGCAAAGGGCGAGGTGTACTGGGTGGATTTCGAGTAATCGATGTTGATCGACAAAGAGCCCTTGCCGTCTGGCAGGTAAATCGTGTCGAGTTTGGAGCCGGTGGTCGGAGAAATCAGTCCACCGGCCGTGTTGAAGGTCAGTTCACCGCGATCCAGGAACACAGGCGACCAGGCGGGCAGCGAAGTGAAGCCGTCGGCAGAGGAAGTTTCATTGCCGTATTTATCGATGTACTGAGCAACCGGTACGCCATTGGCCACTTCGGTGAATTGGGTGGGCTTGATCCAGGTCGAGGTCGCGCCACGTCCTGCCTGAACCGAAGACAAACCCCACAATGCATCGCCTGTGACCTTGATGAAGGAGTCTTCACCAGAGGTGCCTGTGGTGAACTTGAGTGAGTTGGAAGTGAGGTCATAAGAAACCTTCACACCAGAGACCGAGGGGCCAGTGAGCCCCGCTCCCGTGCTGGGGCCAGTCAATCGGTTGATGCCGTCTTCCAAAGCCTGAATGAAGGTGTCCAAGGTGTAGTTGGACTTGGGCTCCAGCACCACGGTGCCTTGAACGTTGTCGACCGACACCACGAATTTGTTGTTGGACACATCGACCGAGAAGGTGTTGTTCACGTTGATGCCGATGGGCGTTCCCGTCATGATGGCTGGCATGGAAGCCAAACCACGCAAGGCAGTGTCCGTGGTTTCCACCGAATAGTTGATGGGAATACCCGCTGGGGTGCTTTCCACCAGGCCCAACTTGGTAAGGGCCAGGTTTTCGGTGTCGGTGGTGGGCACCACAGAAATGCTCGACGAGTCGCCGGAAGTGCCTGAGGTGAACACGAAGTTCTGGTTCACACTGTCGTAGGTCACCGTCATACCAAAGCGCTGCAACTTGGCATCGCGAATGAAGGCCCCTTGGGGATAGGAAGTCGCTGACAAGGTGGTCAGGTTGGGATCTTGCGTGAGCGACGCAGAAGACATGCCCATGAGCAAGTTGGGGCCGCCGGTCAAGGCCATGGTGGCGCCTGTTGGGGGCGTGAACACAAACTGTTGCGACACGGGGTCATAGGTGGTGGTCACGGCCGAGCTGGGCGTGTTGACCGTGCCGCGCGGATAGGTGACGGCAGAAACGAAATCGGTGCCAGAGGCCACGATGGTGCCCGCGCTTGGCGTGATCACCAGGTTGCTGCCACTCACCGTGACTTCGAAGGTCAGGCTGGAAGCGCCGTCGACCACACCGATGGTGCCCACGGTCGAGGTTTGGGTGGCTGCTAGATCGGCCACATCGCCCACGGCAATCGCGGTGAAGTCCACCTCATTGGTGTTCCCATTCGCAGCACCAGTTGAGTAGGCGGTCAATGTACCGGTGTAAGTTCCCCTGGCTGTGCCTGGGCCTGTGGTTGCACCTTCATCCAGGTTGGCAAATGCCGCAGCCACTTCGGCTGCGGTTGCACCATTGGCGCCAGCTGTGAATTTGAGACCCGCGATTTCAACGAATTCACCCGCTGCAAGGTCAACAAACTCGACTGTGGCCACTTCGGAGGTATTGCCTTGAATGGAGTCATTCAAATCGGTTTCCAGCTTGGCCGCCATGTCTGACAGGCTGGTGGCATCCAAGAAGGTGGCTGTATTGCCCAGTTGGAGGGTTTGAGTTTGTCCGCCCGAGTTGATGGCCAAGTTGAAGCCTGAAAAATAACTGCCCGAGGTCAATGGCGAAACGAGTTGAACAGCGCCATTGGGCAGGGTCGAGGTGGCGACAAATCCAGTGCCCGTTTTGGTGATGGTGCCGCCTTGCTTGTCGGTGATGACCAAGTCCAAACCGTTGTCGGCCACCTTGACGCTGAAGCGGTTGTCGG
The DNA here is from genome assembly GCA_041165725.1 of Pseudomonadota bacterium. Classification (GTDB taxonomy): domain Bacteria; phylum Pseudomonadota; class Gammaproteobacteria; order Burkholderiales; family Burkholderiaceae_C; genus Limnohabitans. Next base: position 5,664 of record JBEAMY010000204.1, on the reverse strand, counting down.
AGAATGACACCACGACTTGGTTGTTGCCTTGGGTCTCCGTGTAGGTATTCAAGTCTGAATTATTCAAATCGGCCTGCAGCTTGGTGGCCATGTCGGTCAGGCTGGAAGCCTTCAAGAAAGTCGCCGACGATCCGAGAACGATAGGGTGGGAATAGCCTGGGTTACCGGGCGTCGTGTAATTCAAAGAAAAACCACCGAAATTGGCGCCCACGCCCGATGAGTTCTCGATCACCACCTTGGCGTTGTCGGCGGTGTAGAGCTGGTCGTTGATCAGCTTGGAGACTTCTTCAGAAGTCATGCTGGGGAAGTTGGGGTAATCGGCGGCGGTTGTGTTTCTGAGCACACTCAAGCCATTCGAATCGGTGAGGCTACCCAAGTTGACCGTTTTGGTGCTGAGGGTCACGCCCGTGTTGGGGTCTGTGGTCACCACTTTGAATGTGGGGTTGGACGTGAAGTTGAAGTACTTGCCATCGCCCAATTTCTGGTTGATCTTGTTGGTCAGTTCCTGAGCAATCTGAGCACCCGACAAGGTGACGTTTTTACCCGCCAAATGTTCCAAACCAACCGTCACAGGCGTGCCAGTTTCATCCACATCAATGGTGAACATGTCGGTGAGTTGGTGCGCGTTGTATTGCGAGAAGTTGACGCCTTCACCGGGCAGCGTGCCCAAGTTGGCGGCTGTTCCACCGGTCACGGTGGCCGGCGTTGAGGTGCGCACATCGGTCAAGTCGTCCAAGTGAAAACTCATGGTCTTGGCGTTGACCAATTGATCGCTCACTTCACTTTCAGGAGCCAGCTGACCATATTGGTTGACATAGAGCTTTTCACCGCCTGAGTTGGTGGCTTGCTGCAATGCCGCGCCCACCATGGTGTCGCCCACATACACATAGGTCTGCCATTTGTTGGTGGGAGACGCTTGCGATGCGTTTTGTGTCTTGACGTAATAAACAGTAGCCAGGTAACTGTTGCCACCCGCGTCATACACGGTCAAGGCCGTGCTCTTGTTGTAGGAGGTGGGGTCATTGCGGTCGAACTCTGTGCCCAGCACCTTGGCATCGGCGGGGAAGTTCAAGCCCAGCTGGATCAACGAGGTTTCGCGCGCTTGGCCAGACGTTTTCTGTGGAATGGTCAAGACGCTCAACTCGTCCAAGTTGGCCTTGCCCGAGCTATCGACCGAGGCCGCCAGGAGTCGTTGTCCAGAACTGTTCACCACGTTGTACTGGTCGTTCATCATGAACGAACCGTTTCGGGTGTAGATGCTTTGCAAACCGTCGGGTGATTTCAAGGGAAAGAAACCATCACCGGTGATGGCCAAGTCCAGGGTGTTGGCCGAAAAGGCCACGTTGCCCTGGCTGAACTGCTGTGTCACCTGCTTGAGCGCCACACCCTGACCGATGGTCGTCGAAGCGTTTTGCAAGGGTGAGGTGGCAAAAATGTCACCGAAGTCCGTGCGGCTTCGCTTGAAGCCCACGGTGCCCGCGTTGGCAATGTTGTTCGATGTCACACCTAGGGCTGACGTGGCGGCCTTGAGGCCAGTGAGCGCTGTAAAAAAGGACATGGTTGGGTGTCTCCGAAAAAATCAGTTGCTGACGCGTTGAACTTCTGTGAGTCCGATGGTTTTGCCGCCCTGCACTTGCAAGAGCCAGGTGCCGTCGCTGGTGCCGGCGTTGCTGGCACTCACGACTTGCGACATCACATCGGGTGTCACGGTTTTGGTCTGGCCCATGCTGGTGGCCGTGACGATGAAGCTGTAGGAGCCATCGGGCAATGGAACACCTTGATCATTGGTGCCATCCCAGGTGAGCGACATGTCTCCCACGGGCTGAGAGCCAAAGGTTTGACTGCGCACCACAGCGCCCGTTGAATCGAGCACTTGCAAGCTCACGGCCTCTGCCCCATTGGGCAAGTTGACAAAAGCTGAGACCGGTCGGCCCTGTTGCAAGACTGCGGTGCCGCCGTTGACACCGACCATGCGGCCAATCATGGAAGTGCCCGTGAGCATGCGATCCCCCGTCATGGCTTTGACCAAGGTGTCCATGCTGGACTTCATGGACTGGGAAGCTTCCAGTTGAGAGAACTGAGCCAACTGAGCCACAAAGGTCTGGTTGTCCATGGGGTCAAGCGGGTTTTGGTTTTTCAACTGCGTGGTGAACAAGGTCAAAAAAGCCTGCTGGCCCATCTCGTTGTTGATGGGCTTGGACGCTTTTTCGTCCTCATATTGCTGTGTGGTCTTGATGCTGCTCGAGAGCAAGGGTGAGTAGCCGTTGGCTGCACTGGTGGTCATGTTCTGTCCTCATCAAGACTTGGTGATTTCGAGGGTGCGCATCATCAGCAGCTTGGCCGTGTTGACCACCTCGACGTTGTTTTGGTAGGAGCGAGATGCGCTCATCATTTCGACCATCTCTTGCATTTCATTCACGTTGGAGAGCCAAACAAAGCCTTTTTCATCGGCCAGCGGGTTGCCAGGGTCGTATTGCGTGCGAACCGGTGTGGGGTCGTTTTGCAATTGGTGAACCTTGACGCCGCCAATGAACTGAGCACCAGCGTTGGTCATCTCTTCGTTGACCAAAGCCTTGAACACAGGCCGCTTGGCCCTGAAGGCTTCGATCTCGTTGGTCGAGACGGTGTTGGCGTTGGCCAGGTTGGAGGCAATGGTGTTCATGCGAACACTTTGGGCATTCAGCGCGGTCGACGCGATGCCAATGACGTTGTCAATCGATTTCATGGTTCATCAATCTCCACGCAGTGCTTTTCGAATGCCTGAAATTCGGCTTTCAAGAAAACTGAGGGTGGTTTGAAAGTCGGCAGCCGCCTTACCGTACTGGGCTTGCTCAACGTTGAGTTCCACCGTGTTGCCGTCGAATGAGGAGTTGAAGGGGACGCGAAAGCGCATGCCGTCATCGGGCATGTCCATCAGTCCGCCATAGTGCTTGTCGTGAGTCGCGCTGATGCGATCCACCTCAAGCTCTTTGAGCACGGCTTTGAAGTCAAGTTCCTGAGCCTTGAAATTGGGCGTATCGGCGTTGGCGATGTTGCTCGCCAAAAGCTGCAGGCGTTTGCTCTGCAGGTTCAACACCTTTTCTTGAAACCCGAAGGCACTGGACAACAGGTCCATCACATTCTCCGAACCATTCAACTGCCGCTTTCGCGGTCCCGCCCTCAAGAAAAGAGGACTCGGTTCGAAATTGCAAATTTCATGCCACGCTCAATTGCCAAATTCTTGGCGTCTGAGCCTCAACGGGACGGCAAAGGCTGTCCGCCCGGCAAGCTCGGTGGCAACGTTTTGCCGCTCAGGTTGCGGTTGCCAGTGTTGGCATTGCTGGCCAACCAAACGCCCTGCCCCAAAACTTGGGTCCCAGACTTGGATACTTGCGTGCTGGTCCTCATCACAGCTTGATTGGGTCGATTGACCAATTGCTGGTAAGCGGCGGGTTCCATGCCCAAGCGCTCCTGGGCGTTTTGATGAAGTCCCTGAACAATCGATTGACGGGTGATGGGCAATCGGCGGTCGTTATTGGTATAGAGGTATTCAGACTGCGTCCCCGGCACATTGAGCTTGACCGAGGTTCGGCTTTCGTTGCGGGCCGCAGGCGTGAGCACCGTGAGGTAGAGGTCATCCAGGCCCACCTGAGGCACTTTCTTCAAGCCCGTGTCATCGAAATATTTGGCCACCAGGTCGAGTTGTTGCAACACGCTTCGGTTCAGGATGGCCTTGGGATTGCTGGCAAAACCAGCACTGGCCGCACCACGGTCGGGGCCGTCGCAAAACTGAATGATCCCGTGGCAACTGTTGTTGGACGCGCGTGGGTTCATGCCATCGCTCTCCATCAGGGTCATGCGGGCAAAGTCATCGGGGGCAAAACCATAGGTTTTGCTCATGTCCATGATCTTGTCGTAGACCGCTTGGCGCTCTTGGGCTGGAATGAAGCCCTTGGCCACGGCGCGGTCCAGGGTTCTGGTCAATATGGGGGTGTGGGGCAAATCGCCAATGCGCGCTGGGGTTCGGGTTGATGTGGACGCCACCTGGCGCTGGCTCAAGACTTCGGACGAAGTGGGCTGCGCCGATTCTTGTGACTGCGGACCGACTGAAGCCGCCGCCGCTGAAGAAGTGGCTTGGGCCGAAGCAGCGGTGCGCAGGTTGGCAATCGTGCTGGCAGCCCCCGAATCGGTCTGCATGGCATCCGGATCAAGTCCAGCGAGGGAAAGCTTTTGGCCAGGCCGGATCAAATTGGGGTTGTCGATGCCATTGTTTCTGGCCAAAGCCATGGCCCTTGAATAAGCCTGGGACTGGCTCAAAGTCTCACCACGGTTCACGGCCAGACGCTGAACGATGCCAACCAAGGTGTCACCGGATTTGACCACCACCTCCCCAGGCACTGTCGGTGCATTGACGTCTGCCTTTTTCAACAAGGCCGCGAAGCGGTCGGGCTCAGGCGTGTCGGATTGAATGAGCGACATGCGTTCATTGGCATTCATCCAGAACGAGGAAAGCATGGATTTGGATTCAATCGTCGGGTTCATGGCATCACTCTGAAGGTTTTTTGATCTGGCATCGAACTTGCATGAAGGGAGGCATCTGTTCAATTTTTTGACAAACACAAGCCAACATGTTGAGGAACTTGCAAATGCTGTGCCGACCCCAAGCGCCCCAGCGCAACCCCATCAAGCCAGTCCAGGCTGGACTGGGTTTGCTCCTGGCCGCGAGCAGCTTTGCCCCCAATGCCTGGGCACAAATTCAAGATGGCCGCACCGCCCTCTTTCAGGCCGCCACAGAGTGGGTGTCCCAACAAACCCGACTCGAGCCCTCTCAAATCCAGTTCAATCCCCTGGATGAACGGGTGCGAATCCCCTTTTGCCGTCAACCGGTCCAGTTCGATCTGCCTTTTGCCAATCCGAATGCCCTGCGTGCGCGTTGCACCATGCCCAACTGGCAATACCTGTTGAGCTTCCAGACCCAGACCCAAACCCAAAACCCCTTGAGAAGTGCCACGCCTGTGGCCACCAATGGCAACCAGCCTCGCGAAGTGTGGGTGGCCAACCAATTGATTCGCCGAGGCACCTTGCTCAGCCCCGATTTGTTCGAAAAGCGCAGCATGGACATGAGTCCCTCGGAAACCAGCCTGATTCAAAACCCAGAGGATTTGAAAAACGTCGAATTGCTCAGGGACATGCAACCGGGCAGCCCCGTGCGCAGCCATGACCTGAAACCCGCTTTGCTGGTCAAACGTGGCCAGTTGGTTTTGGTCTCCATGGGTGAAGGTCGGGGCTTTTTGGTCACGGTCAGGGCAGAATCCCAACAAGATGGCCGATTGGGCGAGCTGATTCGCTTGAAAAACCCGGAGTCGGGCCGATTGTTATCAGCGATGGTGACAGGCCCCAATAGTGCCAAGGGGATGTGATGCCAACTTTTCGCTCATTTTTGATTTCTAAAGTTCGCTTTTTAAGGGTAAAAATGATTTTTACCCTTCACCCCCATTTTTTTGCTCAAGTTCTTGGGCAAGCTACCGATTCACCTCAGGTGAAAACAGCTTTCGTTCTGCAGTGAGGTCATCATGACGGACAAAATCGCCAACCAAGCACGCATCCTGCAATCCAGCGATGTGATGCGCAGCAACCTGGACAAGGTCAACGGCCAGAAATCGGCCAATGTGGCCCCGGAAGGGA
>JBEAMY010000203.1:0-8476 GCA_041165725.1 Pseudomonadota bacterium | reverse complement strand
GGCTTTGCAAAGCCTCTTGGTGGCCAAGGGCTATTTGGACCCTGCGGCCTTGGATCGCATCATCGAAACCTATGAAACTGAAGTGGGCCCCCGCAATGGCGCACGCGTTGTGGCCAAGGCCTGGACTGAACCTGATTACGCCCGCTGGCTGGCCGATGACGCCACCGCTGCCATCGCCTCGCTGGGCCATCAAGGGCGGCAGGGCGAGCACATGCAAGCGCTCTTCAACACCGAGCAGGAACACCATGTGGTGGTGTGCACCTTGTGCAGTTGCTACCCCTGGCCGGTGTTGGGCTTGCCCCCGGTCTGGTACAAAAGTGCGCCCTACCGCAGCCGCGTGGTGATCGACCCCAGGGGCGTTTTGGCCGACTTTGGGCTTGAACTGCCGGCGCATCTGCGAATCCGGGTCTGGGATTCCACCGCCGAAATGCGGTACTTGGTGATCCCCCGCAGGCCCGAGGGCACCGAGACATGGAGCGCCGAGCAACTGGCCGACTTGGTCACCCGCAACAGCATGATCGGAACCGGACTTGCGCTGACACCCGAGCAAGCCGCTCGCCTCAAAGAGGGCCAGCCATGAACAGCGTTCACGACCTGGGTGGCTTGCAAGGCTTTGGTCCGGTGCGGCCAGAGGTGGACGAGCCGATTTTTCATGCGCCGTGGGAGCGCCAAGCACTCGCGGTGACGCTGGCCATGGGCGCTAGTGGAGCGTGGACTTTGGACGAAGCCCGACATGCGCGGGAGTCGCTGCCGCCGGCCCAATACCTGAGCTCCAGCTATTACGAGATTTGGCTGGCGGGCCTCAAGCGGCTGATGTTGGCACGGGGCTTGGCCACCGCAGAGGAGTGGGACAGCGGTGAACTCAAAACGCCGGGTCTTGCCGTGCCCCGAGTGCTGCGTGCTGCCGATGTGGACGCCGTGCTGGCCACGGGCACCAGCGTGGAGCGCGAACCGGCGCTGCCACCCGCCTTTGCCGTGGGCGAGCGCGTTCGCACCCGCGAGATGCACCCCAGCACCCACACCCGATTGCCCCGCTATGCACGAGGGCGTGTGGGCGTGATCGAACGCATTCAAGGCCACCATGTGCTGGCCGATGCCAATGCCCACCGGGGCCTGCAAGAACCCAAAACCCCCGAAATGGCCGACTGGCTTTACTCGGTCCGTTTTGAAGCGCAAACGCTGTGGGGTGAATCGGCCGATCCCCACGCCACCGTCAACCTCGACTTGTGGCAAGTGCATTTGCTCAAACTCGATTGAAGGGCAAGACCCATGACCCTGCCCCACGAATTGCAAGCGACCCTGGCCGAGATGTCGGCACACTGCAAAGCCTTGGCCAGCCCGCCAGCCCTGAACGATGGCCCCGTCTTTGCCGAGCCCTGGCAAGCTCAGGCCTTTGCCACCACTGTTGCTTTGCACCGGCAAGGCCATTTCACCTGGCCCGAATGGGCTGAGGCCTTGTCGTCATGCATAGAGCGTGCGCGTGCCCAAGGTTCGGCTGACGATGGCTCCGATTACTACCACCATTGGTTGGCGGCCTTGGAGCGCATCATTCAGGACAAAGGCTTGGCCCGTGGCGACCAACTCCAAGCCCTGGCCCACGCTTGGGAAGACGCGGCGCTGGCCACTCCGCACGGCCACCCCATTGAATTGCCCGCGCACCAGCTGAGCGCGCTGTCGGGCGATTAGGGCGATTGAACAGAACCGAACATCAAGCGTCTCAGGCATCCAGCAGGTGCGGGCCGATCAACCCGGCCAACTCGAACATCCCTACCTTGGGTTTGCCCAGTACGGCTTGCAGCTTGGCATCGGCCAAGATTTGTCGCTTGTCTTTGGGGTCTTGCAGGCCTTGCGCCTTGATGTAGTCCCACAGCTGCTTCATGACCTCGGTCCGGTTGGTCGGTGCCTCGCCAATCACCGCAGCAAGGGCAGTGCTTGGCTTTTTGTTGGCGCTGCGGGCTTTGGATGGCGCTTTGGCCTTGGCGGTCTTGGAGGCCTTGGCGGATTTGGCGGCCTTTTCCGCAGCAGCTGAACGGGATGCGGTTTTCGCGCTGGTTTTGGCCGGGGTTTTGACCGCGGCTGCTCTGGCCGATTTCGCGGGGGTCTTGCGGGGGTACTTGCTGGGCTCGAATTCGAACACCACCTTGTCCGCCTCTGCATCCCATTTCAGCCGCGCCTTGAAGGCGCGTCGCGTGCGCATGGAAATGAACTTCTCCAACAAGTCGGTTTTGCCTTCGCCGAGGAGCTTTTTCATTTGCTCGACCTCAATGGCTTGCTGCAAGATGATCCGACCGCTCTTGAAGCTGCAACTGGGCGTGGCTTGCTCGTGGGTGGGAACGCTTTTTGAACACACGTAATTGCTGCCATGGGCATGCACCGATGCGCCGCAACGCGGGCATTGACCCAATGCGGGCGATTCGCTGAGGTCGACCAGCTCGCCGGTTTGGGCCGAATCGGCGGCATCGCCGAAATCGAACTCCAGCTTCCAGTTCTTGATCTCGTCGTCGAACTTGAGGGCCAGCTCGGCCGTGAAGGGCCAGCCCGCTTTGGAGCGGAAACCCTCAAGTGGGCCCACGTGTTTGTCGCGCAGGAATTGCTCGACTTCGGCCAGCTCGAATGTGCGCCCGCCCGGCGTCTTGCCAAACGAAAAGCCACAGCCTTCGCCTTCGCCTTTGGCGCCCGTGCAGGCATAGCGGCGGTAGTTTTCTTTGACGACGCCGCCGCAATTGGGGCAGGGTGCGCTCAAGGTGGCGTAGTCGCCGGGCACGGTGTCGCGGTCGTATTCCTTGGCCTTTTTGACGATGTGCTCGGTCATGGCTTGGATCTCGCGCATGAAGGCCTCGCGCGAGAGCTGGCCTTTTTCCATGAGCGAGAGCTTGTGTTCCCATTCGCCGGTGAGGTCGGCCCGGGTCAGTTCTTCCACCTCCAGACCACGCAACAAGGTCATGAGCTGAAAGGCTTTGGCGGTGGGGATGAGCTCCTTGTTGTCGCGCAACATGTACTTTTCGCTCAGCAGGCCTTCGATGATGGCGGCACGGGTTGCAGGCGTGCCCAGGCCTTTGTCCGACATGGCCTCGCGCAACTCTTCGTCCTCGACTTGCTTGCCTGCGCCTTCCATCGCGCCCAACAAGGTCGCTTCGGTGTAGCGCGCGGGCGGGCGGGTGTGGAGTGCTTTGAGCTCACACGTGCTGACTTGAGATTGCGTGGCCCCATTCAAAGGCGTGAGGGCTTTTTCTTGGTCTTCGCTGTCTTCAGCCTCGGCGTTCTTGCCGTAGACCCGCATCCAGCCCGCTTCTTTGAGCACCCGCCCCGTGGTTTTGAAGTGTTGGGCTTTGCCCAGCGCCTGGACCTTGCTGATCCGTGTGGTGTCCAGGAATTGAGCGGGCGGGAAAAATGCAGCCAAAAAGCGTTTGACCACAAAGTCGTAGAGCTTGAACTCGGCTTCACTCAAACCGCTGGGCACTTGGTCGGTGGGGATGATGGCGAAGTGGTCCCGCACTTTGCTGCCGTCGAAAATCTTTTTGCTGGGTTTGACATAGCCTTGGTCCAGCGCTTCCTTGGCGTGAGGCCGAATGAGGTCGTAACCCGACTTGGCCAAGTTGGCTATGGTCTGCGTCACGGTGGCGAGGTAGTCCTCGGGCAAGTGGCGCGAATCGGTTCTGGGGTAGGTCAGGGCTTTGTGCTTTTCATACAGGCTTTGGGCCAGAGCCAGCGTGGTCTTGGCCGAGAAACCAAATCGGTTGTTGGCCTCACGCTGCAAAGTGGTGAGGTCCAACAAGCCCGGCGAGCCTTTGTTGCTGGGCTTGCTCTCTTCGCTCACGCTGGCGGTTTGCTGGCGCACCGCTTGGGCAATCGCTTGTGCCTCATCCAGGGTCCAGAGCCGTTCTTCTTTGAGCTCGGCGTCATCGGTCGACTTGCGGTGCTCGGGGTTGAACCAACGGCCTGGGTATTCGCCATGGGGCAAGGCAAACCGCGCGTGGATTTCCCAATAGGGTCGGCTCACGAATTGGCGGATGAGTTGTTCGCGGTCGACCACCAAGCTGAGCGTGGGGGTTTGGACCCGGCCCACCGTGGTCAGGAAAAAGCCCCCATCGCGTGAATTGAAGGCGGTGAAGGCGCGCGTGCCATTGATGCCCACCAGCCAATCGGCTTCGGAGCGACTGCGCGCGGCAGCGGCCAAGCCCGCCATGTCGTTTTCAGTGCGCAGGTGATCAAAGCCCTCGCGGATGGCTTGAGGCGTCATCGATTGCAGCCACAAGCGCTGAACGGGCTTGCCCAGCCCTTTGGCCCCGCCTGCGTATTGCGTGATCAGATTGAAGATGAGCTCACCCTCTCGGCCCGCGTCACAGGCGTTGATGAGGGTGCTCACGTCTTTGCGTTTGGCCTGCTTGACCACGGCATTCAAACGCGACTTGGTCTTTTCCACGGGCTTGAGGTCAAAGTGGGGCGGCAAAACGGGCAAATGGGCAAAGCTCCACTTGCCGCGCTTGACGTCATAGGCCTCGGGTGCCTGGATTTCAACCAAGTGGCCCACGGCGCTGGTGATCACATAGGTGTCGTTTTCGAAATGATCGTCGTGCTTGTCAAACTTGCCGCTCGTGGGCGTGAGTGCACGCACCAGGTCTTGGGCTACAGATGGCTTTTCGGCGATCACCAAGGTCTTGCTCATTGTTGTGTTCCGTTTGTTCAATTCATGCCCTCAAGGGCTGTGCCTACAATGCGGCCTCACGCGCATGCGCGCGCGCACCCACGCACACACGCGCACGCGTGCACATGAATTCAACTTAGCAGGTTTTTTGGTGAACTCGCAATCCTCTGTTTCTACCCCCCGCTCCGACACCCGGCGCATCCAGGTTCGCCGCTCTGGTGTTCACGGCAAAGGGGTGTTTGCCCTCAAGCCCATTGCCGAAGGTGACACCATCATCGAGTACGTGGGTGAAGTCATCACCTGGAAAGAAGCTTTGCGTCGCCATCCGCACGACCCCAGCGACCCCAACCACACGTTTTATTTCCACATCGATGACGGCCATGTCATCGATGCCCTTTACGGTGGCAATGCCTCGCGCTGGATCAACCACTCGTGCGACCCCAACTGCGAGGCCGACGAAATCGAGGGCCGCGTGTTCATCAAGGCCCTGCGGTCCATCCGCGCTGGTGAAGAGCTCAACTACAACTACGGCTTGGTGTTGGACGGCCCCATCACCGCAGAGGAACGCGCGCAATACCCTTGCTGGTGTGGCGCGGCCCAATGTCGGGGCACCATGTTGAGCCAAGGCCTCAAGAGCCCCAAGTCCGCCAAGAAGGACAAAAAAGGCAAAAAGGCCAAGAAGGGCAAAAAGGACAAAGCCCGCAGTCGTTCCAAATCAAAAGGCTGAGCCCATGAGTGGGCTCACCTTGCGCTGGCCAGCTGAAGACCTCTGGCAGCGGTTGTCGCCGCGCTGGCCGGGGTTTTCGGTCGAGGTGGTGGCGCAAATCGATTCCACCAATGCCGAGCTCATGCGCCGTGCCCGAGGGCCCGAATTTCTTCCCACCGTGTTGGTCGCCGAACACCAAACCGCAGGCCGTGGCCGAATGGGGCGCAGCTGGCATGGTCAGCCCGGCGATGGGTTGATGATGTCCTTGGGCATGAGCATGAAGCCCAAGTCTTGGTCAGGCTTATCGCTGGTCGTGGGCGCCGTGCTGGCCCAAACCCTGGACCCGGATGGCCGATTGGGGGTGGGCCTGAAGTGGCCCAACGACTTATGGCTGGATACCCCGAACGGGCCGCGCAAGCTGGCGGGCATCCTCATTGAAACCGCGATGAGCAACCGTGAGAGTGGCCGCGTTGTGGTGGGCATTGGCCTCAACTTGAAAAGCCCTCAAACCCCGCCGGGTGCAGATGCTTTTCGCACCCCGCCGGTGGGGCTCAACGAGCTGGGCGATGCGCGCACTGCACCGCAATGCTTGGCTGAGTTGGTGCCCTCCCTCTTCGAGGCCATGGCCTTGTTCGAGCAAGAGGGCTGGTTGCCGTGGCGTTCGCGTTACCATGCGCGCGATGTGCTCAAGGGCCAAGCGCTGGTGCTCAGCGATGGGCGATCGGGCATGGGTTTGGGTGTGGATGAGCAAGGGGCTTTGCGCTTGGCCACGCCGCAGGGCGAGGTGGTCGTGCACGGCGATGAAGTGTCGGTGCGAAGCGCGCCCCTGGCTCCACATGCTTCAAGGGGAAATGAATGATGGCATTGCGCTGGATCGTGCTGATGTTGCTTTTGGCGGCCAACTTGGTTGTGGCGGCCTGGATGCTGGGATGGTCGAGCTGGATGCCTTTCCCCCATGAAACACCGCGTGAACCCGAGCGCGCTGAACACGAACTCAGGGCCAATGCCATCACTGTGGTGCCCAACAAAACGTCTGCGGGTGACGCCGCTTCGAACTCCTCTGCCCCCTCACACTGATCCTTTTCATCTCGACGGAGACATCCATGCAACTCACCCTTTACTTTGGCCCCGGCGCTTGTTCCTTCATTCCCCATGTCATGCTCGAAGCCAGCGGCCATGCTTATGAACCCCGTTTGGTCAAGTTGCACAAGGGTGAGCATCGCGAAGCTGAATTCCTCAAGCTCAACCCCAACGGCCAGGTGCCAGTGTTGGTTCAAGATGGTCAGCCCATCACCCAAATCGTGGCGATTGCGCTTCACCTTGACGCCCTTTTCCCCGAAAAAAGTTTTTTGCCAAAGTCAGGTTTGGCGCGCACCCATGCCCTTGAGTTGCTGGCCTGGATGAACAACACCATGCATGCCACGTTCACGCACGTCTTCATGCCGGGCAAGTTCACCGATGACGAAGCGGCACAAGCTGGCATCAAAACCAAGGCCACGGCGCAGTTCGCCCAACAGCTCACCCGCTTGCAGGAGAAAGTGGACGAAGCCTTGCGCTCAGGCCGTCCTTGGCTGGCCGGCGATCACATCGGCCCCTTGGATGCCTATGTCTTGACGCTTTTGCGCTGGGGCACCATTGCAGGCATCAATCCCGAGGGCTATCCCAGCTTGTGGTCCTTTGTTCAGCGCGTGGCGCAAGAGCCCGCGGTGGCGCGTGTGATCGAACGCGAGCGTTTGGTGCTCAACCTCTACAAACCGGCTTGAAGTTCACTGGGCGTGGCTTGGCGGTGTTGGGCAATGGGGAAGCGCACGCTGAATCGCGCACCAGGCGGGTTTTGACCGCTGTGCGCATCGTCGACCCGCACGCTGCCGCCATGCTTGTGCGCGATCTCCCGAACAATCGGTAGGCCCAAACCCGTGCCATCGACCTGATTGCCCAGCGCCCGGTAAAAGGGCTCAAAAATCGCTTCGCGCTCTTGGGCCGGAATGCCCAGGCCGTTGTCTTCCACCTGCAAGCTGATCCATTGGCCCATGGGGTCGCACACGGTGCGCACCGTCACCACGCCTTGGCGCTCAGCCGTCGAGGGCGTGTAGTGAATGGCGTTTTCAATCAAGTTGCGGATCAGCTCCTTGAGCAAGGTGGGGTTGCCCAGCATCTGCGCTTGCGGTGCGCCGGTTTCCAGTCCTTCATAGCCCAGATCGATGTGGTGATCCATGGCTTGGTTCAGGCAGTCAAGCATCACCTCCTGGGCGAGATCCACCAAGTCGCAAGCTTGCATGCCTTGGAGCAGCAGGCCGCTTTCGGCACGCGCCATGGCCAGCAACTGATTGACCGTTCGCGTGGCGCGCATGCTCGCGCGACCAATGTGCTGCAAAGACTGTTTGAGGTCATCGGGGCTGGCCGATTCGCGCAGGGCCAAGTCCGCCTGCATGCGCAAACCCGCCAGTGGGGTTTTGAGTTGATGGGCGGCATCGGCCAAAAATCGTTTTTGGTGGGCAATCGAGTCTTTGAGTCGGGCCAGCAAATCGTTCATCGAGGCCACCAAAGGTGCGACTTCGGTGGGCACCAGAGAATCGTCCAAGGGACTGAGGTCGTCGGGCTTGCGGTTTCGGATGCGAGCCTCAAGGCGGCTCAAGGGCTTGATGCCGCGCACCAAGGCCAGCCAGACCAGCAATACCGCCAGCGGCAAGATGAAAAACTGCGGCAGCATCACGCCCTTGATGATCTCGGTGGCCAGCACGGAGCGCTTTTCCAGCGTCTCGGCCACTTGCACCAGGCTGTGCATGGGCGAGAGCGGATCGGGCTGCACCCAGATGTAGGCCACGCGCACCACATTGCCGTTGAGGCGGTCGTCGCGCAGGCGTACGGTGCCCACCGTCATGGCTTCGCTTTCGTCAGGCAAGGGCAGGCTGGGCTCGCCGCTGAGCAGCTCGCCCCGGTTGCCCAGGACCTGATAAAAAATCATGTCCACATCGTCAGCGCGCAGGATCTCGCGCGCGGGCAGGGGCAGGTTGAGCACCAGTTGGCTTTGCTCCACCCGCACAAGTTGAGCCAAGGCCAAGGCGTTGTATTCCAGGGCGCGATCAAACGGCTTGCCCGCAATGCTTTGCGCCACCAGCCAGGTG
>JBEAMY010000202.1:0-12780 GCA_041165725.1 Pseudomonadota bacterium | reverse complement strand
GCCGGGTCGGCGCTGGCGCTAAAGGGTTGGGCGCAATCACTTCCAAATAAACAGAGGGGCCCAATCGCATCAGCCGGTTATGGGTTGCCATTCGCTCGTGTGCCCCACCTGATCCGGGCTCAACACCCAGCCATCGCTTGACTTGCTCACAACCTTGTTCCAGCGTGGCCGCTGTGATGACCAGGTGATCAAGTTGAGCCGCCACCGTGTTCACTTGCGCTTTCTGCGCGTGGCCACGGCCTGCGCCAACAGGCTGGCCAGCTCCTCGGTGTGGGGCCAACCGATGCACGCATCGGTGATGCTTTGGCCATACTTGAGTTGCTTCACATCGTCTTTGCCTGGCGTGAATTTCTGTGCACCGGCTTCCAGATGGCTTTCCACCATCACGCCAAAGACTCGGTCTGAACCCGACACCATTTGCTCGGCAATGTCTTTGGCCACATCGAGTTGTTTTTCGTGTTGTTTGCTGCTGTTGGCATGGCTGAAGTCCACCATCAAACGCTCATTGAGCCCAGCTTCCTTCAAGGTCTTGCTGGCCGCCGCCACACTTTGGGCATCGTAGTTGGGGGTTTTTCCGCCTCTGAGGATCAAATGGCAGTCGCCATTGCCCTTGGTCTGCACGATGGCCACTTGCCCATTTTTATGGACCGACAAGAAGTGATGCCCACGCTCAGCCGCTTGGATCGCATCGATGGCAATCTTGATGTTGCCGTCCGTGCCATTCTTGAAACCAATGGGCGCTGAAAGGCCAGACGCCAACTCGCGGTGCACTTGGCTTTCGGTGGTCCTCGCACCAATGGCGCCCCAACTGATCAGGTCACCAATGTATTGGGGGGAAATCACATCCAAAAATTCAGATGCAGCGGGCAAACCCAAGCGATTGATCTCAATGAGCAACTGTCTGGCAATCCGCAAGCCCTCATCAATGCGATAGCTTTCGTCGAGGTAGGGGTCATTGATCAGCCCTTTCCAACCCACGGTGGTTCTGGGTTTTTCAAAGTACACCCGCATGACGATTTCTAGGTCTTGCGCGTGTTGGTCGCGCAGCACCTTGAGTCGGCGAGCGTAATCAATGGCCGCAGCTGGGTCATGGATGGAGCACGGACCCATGATGACCAGCAAGCGATCATCCTCGCCATGCAATATCTTGTGAATGGACCTGCGGGTCTGAGTGATGAGTTTTTCCACCGGACTGTGGTGGATGGGGAAAAAACGGATGAGGTGTTCTGGTGGCGGCAGCACAGTGATGTCCTTGATGCGTTGATCGTCGGTTTGACTGGTTTTTTCGTTGCCGGGTTGGTATCGAACATCAGACACTTGAGTCATGGCTTCCTCGTCGTTGAAAACAAAAAAAAACCGCCGGAGACCGGCGGTTGGTGGGGGTTTGATTCAGGTTGGCTTCAAACCTCTCGACCGCCGGTGGGGCGTGAGAAATAAAAGTAACCAAAGAAAAACAAACCTCTGTTCATGGCGCCGAATGTAACACAGGCTTTTTGGCTTTCAGTTTGGGCGCGGCACCCCGGACAAACCCCAAACGGCCTGGTGCAAGGCCCGCATGGCCTGCTCAATGATTTGGTCACGCCACTCATCGGTGTCCACATAAAAAGCGTCCAACATGGTTTGCTTGATGGACTTGGCCAAATCTTGCGAAGCTTGCGGGTTGCGCTGCAGCCAGTGGTCGCCTCTTAGCGCATACAAGACCTGATCAATGGGTTGAGTGCCGTACTCCAGCGCAATGCCGGTGTACTCGGCCTGGGGGCATTCATCCTGCACCGAAGTCCACATCAAACCGGTCAGTGGCGCAGAAGTCGATGTGCCGTCATAAATGGAAGTCACAGCTTCGCCCCACCACTGACGCGATCTGGCCACAGCCTGCTGATCGTTGGCACCTGCATAAATGCGCTCACCCACTCCACTGGGGCCTAAGCCGGTGTGCAGATCCAGCCAAGCCAATTTGGCGCAATGCTGGCCATGTTGGCGCAACACCGAACGGACAGTGAGGTTGCTCCAAGTTGGGCTCTGCCCGCCAAAAAACAAACCGTCTGGAAACTCATGCTGACCACCTGAGACTGCTGCCTGAAACCCAGTCAGGCCATGCTTGTCGATGTAGTCGGCAACCGCGCGCTGATTGGCTGGGTCTGGAGGCCAGACTTCTGGGATCAACAAAGGATGAACCGAACGGTAGGCTTGATTCACCAGCAAGGGTTTGCTGAAGTCGTGAAAGTTTCGATTGATGTCCACGTTCTCGTGGGTCACACGTCGAATGAAAGAAAAGCCATAGGGGTTGAGGGCATGAACATGAACCACAGCAACCCCTGCGGCATGGGCCGCCGCACGCCATGCTTTGTCGCGCAGGGCATGGACTTGCACACCGCTGCCGCAAAACCCCTCCACGCCATGGCAAGCGCTGGTGACCAGCAACACCAAGGCCGCATCGTCAGGTCCATCACGGACCACGTCCATGGCGAGTTCTTCGCCATCGCGTCCTCTCAAGGGATGCACATGAGATTGAACGCTCAAGCCCGCGTCTTTGGCTGCGGCAAGAAATTTTTCGCGAGCTTGGGCATAACTTCGGGAGAAAGAAGGGTTCACGGTTTTGATCAGGCTGTTCCACCCACTGTGAGGCCGTCTAGGCGCAAGGTGGGTTGTCCCACGCCAACGGGCACGCTTTGACCTTCCTTGCCGCAAACCCCAACACCGCTGTCCAAAGAAGAGTCGTCGCCAATCATGGAAATTCGAGTCAGTGCATCTGGGCCATTGCCGATGAGCGTGGCGCCTTTGACTGGATATTGAATCTTGCCGTTTTCAACCCAGAATGCTTGCGAGGCTGAAAACACAAATTTGCCGCTGGTGATGTCCACCTGACCGCCACCAAAGTTGGTGGCGTAAATGCCTTTTTTCAGGCTGGCGATCACTTCGGCCGCCGGGGTCTTGCCCGACAACATGAAGGTGTTGGTCATGCGCGGCATGGGCACATGGGCATAGCTTTCGCGCCTGCCGTTACCAGTGGGCGACACGCCCATGAGTCGCGCATTGAGGCGATCTTGCAAATAGCCTTTGAGGATGCCGTCTTCAATCAGCACATTGCGTTGGGTGGGCACGCCCTCATCATCCACACTGAGTGATCCGCGACGCTGCGCCATGGTGCCATCGTCCAACACCGTCACGCCTTTGGCCGCCACGCGCTGGCCCATGCGCCCGGAAAAAGCGCTCGATCCTTTGCGATTGAAATCGCCCTCAAGACCATGACCCACCGCTTCGTGCAACAGCACACCCGGCCAGCCTGGGCCCAGCACCACAGAAAATTCACCAGCGGGTGCAGGGCGCGCCTCCAGATTGAGTAAGGCCGAGTCAACTGCCTCGCGCACATAGGTCTGGATCAAGCCTTCATCAAAGCGGGTCAGGTCAAAGCGACCTCCACCCCCTGAACTGCCCACTTCGCGGCGACCGTTTTGTTCAGCAATCACAGTGAGGCTCAATCGCACCAAGGGCCGAACATCGGCCGCCAAAGTGCCATCGGCACGAACCACCAATATCAATTCGTGCTCGCTGGCCAAACCCGCCATGACCTGTACAACGCGAGGATCGCGAGCGCGTGCCGTGCGTTCAACGCGCTCGAGAAGTGCCACTTTGCTGGCGCTGTCCAGCGATGCAATCGGGTCATCTGATCCATAAAGCGCCACTGGCTCAACCAACCGGTTTTGCACTTGCTTGATCCGTTTGGACTGCCCCGATGCAGCAATGGTGCGAACCGTTTTGGCCGCGTCAATGAGACTCGCTTCTGAAATCACATCCGAATAGGCAAAGGCGGTTTTCTCACCACTGACCGCACGCACACCCACACCTTGGTCGATGCTGAACGAGCCACTTTTGACAATGCCCTCCTCCAGGCTCCAGCCTTCGCTGCGCGAATACTGAAAATACAAATCGGCATCGTCGACCTGATGGGCTTGGATGGTGGCAAGGGCTGCATGCAAATGTGTCTCGCTCAATCCGAAAGGTTGAAGCAAACGGGCTTGAGCCAACTCAAGGCGAGAAAAAGAGGTGTCAGGATGGGAAGTCATGGTCTCATTCTAGGAAAGCCCACCAAGCTCTGCCAAAGCCTGGTGAAAACACCCGATTTCATCTCGCCTTCAGGATTTGGCAGGGGGTGGATCCTTGCGCAAACTCGCCATCATGGCGGCATCGTCGAATTCGGCCCAACCGCTTTGACAAGCTTGGGCAAAGGCCTCGGTGGCCACGCGGCCCAAAGGCATGGCAGCGCCCATGGTATTGGCCATCTGCATGGCCAATTGGGTGTCCTTTCCAAGCAGCGTCATGTGGGCACGTGGAGCCCAGTCGGCTTGCAAAGCGCGGGGCATTCGATCTCCCGAAATCCAGCTTTGTCCACTTGAAGATTGCATGACTTGCAAAGTTGTTTTTGGGTCCAAACCCATTTGCACGGCCAAGTTCATCACTTCACTTGCTCCCACGAGGTTGATCGCAGCCAGCAAGTTGTTGACCAACTTGGTTCTCGCACCATCGCCAATGCGCTGGCTGACATGAAACACAGGTTGAGCCAGCGCACGGAGCAGTTCTTCGTGCCGTGCAAACACTGCATCAGGGCAAGCCACCATGAGGCTCATCTGACCTGTGGCTGCTCGCACTGGGCCGCCCGACATGGGCGCATCGATCAAGCTGGCACCACGCGCCGCAACCAGCGCCGCCGTGCTCACCACGTCGTCTGCACCCAAGGTGGGGCAAAGCAAGACCGTGTGCTCAGGGCCCAGCACGGTGAGCAAGCCGGAATTTTGGCCTTGAAGCACATCTGCGACCTGCGGTTGATCGACCACCACAATGGCCAAGGTGGTGCAGGCCTTGGCCAGCGATTTGGGGCTACCGTGACCCACTGCACCAAGCGATGTCATTTCGGTCATCACCTCGGCATCGACGTCATTGACATGGACTTGCCAGCCTTTAGAGAGCAGGTTGCGCACCATGCCACCGCCCATGTTGCCCGCACCAATCACGCCGAAGGATTTCATGTCAACCTCAAGATTGAACCAACTGTTTGGATCGGGCCACGGCCATCAAAATGCCCAGGCCCAAGCCCATGGATACCATGGCTGTGCCACCGTAGCTGATGAAGGGCAAGGGAACGCCCACCACAGGAAGAATGCCGCTGACCATGCCCATGTTCACGAACGCATATGTGAACTGCGTCATGACGATGCTGCCCGCCAGCAAGCGACTGAACAAAGTGGGGCCTTCCATCGCGATCGCAAGGCCTCGAGAGATCAAAAAGAAAAAGGCGGCGATCAACACCAAATCGCCCACCAAGCCAAATTCTTCTGAGAACGCTGCAAAAACAAAGTCGGTGGTTCGCTCGGGGATAAAGTCCAAATGGGTTTGCGTGCCCTGCATGAAACCTTTACCAATCACGCCGCCCGAACCGATCGCAATCATGCCTTGGATGATGTGAAAGCCTTTGCCCAAAGGGTCACGCCCCGGGTCCAGCAAGGTGCACACCCTTTGCTGTTGGTAATCGTGCAACAAAGGCCAATTCACGCCATCGGCACAAATGGTGTCACCAAAAAAGACCAGGGTCCCTATGCCAGCCAGACCAATCAGTGCGGGAGGAATGAGCAAATACCAGCTGAGTCCGGCGAAAAAAATCACGTAAAAACCCGCTGAGAAAACCAGAATGGCTGTACCCAGATCGGGCTGTCTGGCAATCAAAAACAGGGGGACGCCGAGCAAGACGGCAGCCACCGCAAAGTCCAAAGTTCGCAGCTGACCTTCTCGTTTTTGGAACCACCAGGCCAACATCAGGGGCATGGCGATTTTCATGATCTCACTGGGTTGGATCACCACGCCAAGGTTCAACCACCGCCTGGCCCCTTTTTTGGTCAACCCAAACAAGGCCACCGCAATCAGCAAAGCCACGCCCAAGGTGTAGAGGGGAACTGCCAAGGCCATGAGCCGTTGAGGTGGGATTTGCGCCATCACAAACATGACCATGCCAGCGATCAACAGGTTGCGCGCATGGTCGTAAAAGCGAAGACCATTGGCATAGCCCGACGAATACATGTTGAGCAAGCCAATGGCCGCAAGAATGAAGATCGCAAACGCCAATGGGCCGTCAAACCCCTTGACCATGGGGGCTAGGCGTTTCAGCAAATGCGGGCGTTCAATGACGATGGGCATGGCCGTCAATCATACGACCCAGCTCGATTGAGGCATGATGAGCACCATGGTACTCACACACCTCATTTATTTGCACGGCTTTCGTTCGTCCAGCCAGTCGACCAAAGCGCGTCGAATGGCCCAATGGGTCAATGCGGTCAATACAGTCGATGCACAGGATATGCGCAAGCCCCAGAGCCACAAGCTGCAGTGGCTCTGCCCCGATTTGCCACCTTCACCAGCTCAGGCCTTTGACCTGGTATTGCAACTCACACGCTCTTGGCCCAGCGAAAGCATGGCCGTCATGGGCTCATCGTTAGGTGGGTTTTATGCCGCCCGATTGGCTTCAATCAAAGCGTGCAAAGCCGTTTTGCTCAACCCGGCCGTTGAGCCCGCCAGAGATTTGGTCCATCACCTCGGCATTCAAACTGCATGGCATGACCCCAGCCAAACCTTTGAACTCAAGCCCGAACATGTGGACGAACTCCAAGCATTGCGGGTGGGCCCAGGCACGGCTTGGCCCGATGCCCAAGACATGCTGTCGGTCATAGCCACTGGCGACGAGGTGCTGGATTGGCAAGAGATGGTGGCGCGATATGGATACGGCCGTGTGCACCTGATTCAAGGCTCTGACCACGGCCTGAGCGACTTTGAGGATCATCTGCCAGTGATCGAAACTTTTTTGAATGAATTTCCCTCTTGAAGCCCCAACGCATTTCGCACCTCATGGGACAATCTTTGCATGCATTTGATTTTTGAAGACGCAGGCAAATTGCACTTTGGCAAAGTGCTGTCTGAAACCGACTCCTCGGCCCAAGTCGAACTGGCCACTGGCAAACGGCTCAAGGTCAAAGCGAGCCATCGATTGTTGCCATTGCCCAGCAATCAGGCCCCAGACGAATGGGCTCAGGCTCAAACCTTGGCCAATGAGATGGACCTCAACCTGGCCTGGGAATTTGCCCCTACCGACGAATTCGATTTCATGGACCTGGCCCGCGAGTACTTTCAGGCCCATCCCACTGCAACCGAAAATGCTGCGGCCTTGCTGGGCCTGCACCAAGCGCCCCATTACTTTCGCCGTCTGGGCAAAGGCCGCTTCAAGAAGGCCCCAGCCGATGTGGTGGAACAAGCTTTATTGGCAATTGCCCGAAAAAAAGAACAGCAAGCCCAGATCCAAACCTGGGCCGACGAATTGGTGGCGGGCCGTTGCCCCGATGAAATCCGCGAGCAGTTGTTTCGCATTTTGTTCAAGCCCGACAAAAACGGATTGCATGCTCAGGCCGTGTCCCAAGCTGCTCAGCGCAAGCAGCAACCCATTCTTGAAGTCTTGCGCAATGCTGGGGCCATCGATTCCGCTTACGCCTTTCATTGGCAGCGTTTTTTGTTCGAACACTTTCCCAAGGGCATTCGATTTCCCGATCACGGCGCTCTGTCTGCGCCCGAAGATTTGCCGCTGGCTCAGGGTGTTGTTGCCTACTCCATCGACGACTCCTTCACCACGGAAATCGATGACGCCCTGTCGGTTCAAGGTTTAGGAACTGACACTTGGACAGTGGGCATCCACATCGCCGCACCAGGCGTGGCTTTGCTTCCTGCCAGCCCTTGGGACCAGGTTGCCCGCGAGCGACTCTCCACGGTTTACATGCCGGGCCACAAGATCACCATGCTGCCCGATACTTTGGTCCAAGCCTTTAGCCTTGATGCAGGCAAACCCGTTCCGGCCTTGTCGCTTTACTTGCGATTTGATGCCCAAACCCTGGAATGCCTAGGCAGTGAAACCCGGCTTGAGCGGGTGAACATCGCAGCCAATTTGCGACACGATCAACTCGACGAGGTGGTCACCGAATCTTGGCTGCAATCGACTTCAACCAGCCATGATCAGGCCTTGCCGCATGCTGAACTCAGTGCATTGTTTCGATTGGCCCAACACCTCAAAAAAGGTCGTGAAGCCGTGCGGGGCAAACCCGAAAATTTCAATCGCCCCGACCCGGTTTTTCGCCTTTCTGATGTGCCTCCCAATGGCCCCACTGGACATGAAACCGTGCACATTGGTCAGCGCCGTCGCGGCGCACCTCTGGACCTCATCGTTGCTGAGACCATGATCTTGGCCAATCGCACCTGGGGCCAATGGATGGCCGATCTGGGCGTGCCGGCCATCTACCGCAGCCAAGCCAGTCTCGCGCCCGGCATCAAAGTTCGCATGGGCACCAAGCCCTTGCCTCACGCTGGCATGGGCGTGGGTTGCTACGCTTGGTGCACATCGCCATTGCGCCGCTATGCCGATCTGGTCAACCAATGGCAAATCCTCGCTTGCGTGCGTCAAGGACCCACCGCCGCTTTGGTGGCGCCCTTCAAGCCCAAAGATTCCGAATTGCTGGGTGTCATCTCTGCATTCGACTCGGCTTACACCGCCTACAACGCCCATCAGTCTTCGATGGAGCGTTACTGGACGCTGAAATACCTCAAGCAAGAAGGGGTGAGTGAACTCTTGGTTCAGGTCATCAAGGACTTACCCGGTCAATCGCCGATGGTGAGGGCGAGTGAATTTCCTTTGGTCTTCCCTTTGTTGGGTGCGCCAGAGTTGCATCGGGGACAAACCGTGTTGGTGCGATTGGCCCATCTGGATGAGTTGTCGTTGGATGTGCGCGCTGAATACATCCGCCTCATCGATCAATCAGACGCTGCATCGCAAGACCAAGCCCAGTTTCTTGACGGCCATGGTGATGGCGAGGACGAAGACCTTGCGCCAACAGGCGTCGTTCTGGCCCTCGATGCCAACGAATCGGAGAATCCTGCGCCATGACCCTGAACGCTTGGCTTGATCGCTGGTTTCCTCGCCCCACCCGTGTGCTGGAGTTGTGCCTGCTGGTCTCTGTGATCGTTCACGTGAGCATCTTGTTGATCCGTTTGGTCCCCGAGCAAAGACTGGACCGGTTGCTCAACATTGAGCAACTCGACATCATCTTGGTCAATGCGCTGAGCAACAGCAAATCCCCCAGCGAAGTTCAAGCACTGGCCCAAACCAATTTGCAAGGCGGTGGTGACGCCAACGATAAAACCCGCGCCACATCACCTTTACCGCGTGAAGGGCAAAACCAAGCGGGCCACGATGGACAAAGTGACAGCGAGCGCAAACTCGAACAGATCAAGGCCCAGCAACAACTTCTGATCGCCCGCATTCGCTCTGAGTTGGAGCAAATTCCCGTTCCCGAACCCGGTCAATCTGCAGATGAAGTTCAACGCAAGCGGCAACTCATGCTCAAGCATTTGGCCGAACTCGAAAAGCGCATCGAGACTCAAAACGCCAAGCCGAGAACCCGCTTCATTGGCCCTTCCACCAAAGAAGTGGCCTACGCCGATTTTTACGATCAAGTTCGCTCCCGAATCGAAGCCCACGGCACACGCCACTTCCCCAGTTTCAATGGCAACAAGCTCTACGGATCGCTGACCATGGTCATCACCATCGACTCCTTTGGCCGATTGCGCGATGCTCAAGTTGCTGAAAGCTCCAATCAACCCATGCTGGACCGCAAAGCGCTGGCCATCGTTCATGCGAGCAGCCCTTTCGAGCCTTTCTCTGCTGACCTGAAGCGGCGCGTGGATCAAATTGCTTTGGTCGCCCGCTTCACCTTCACCCGAGACGGCGAGATCAATGCAGAGGTCGCCAAGCCATGAGCCGACTCAAGAGGTGGGCAAAAAGTTTTTTCCTCTGGCTCAAGTTGCTGGTGCTGAGCTTCTTATTGCTTCAGCTTTTGTTCATCGCCAGGGTGGCTTTGATGCGATGGGTTGATCCGGCATCCACCACGGTGCAACGCAGTCAAGTCTGGCAAGTGCTCAAGTCGTCCCCCTTGGACTTTCAATGGCGACAGCAATGGGTGGGCCTGGAGAAAATTCACCCCGACTTGTCCCGTGCGGTGATCGCCTCAGAAGACGATTCATTTGTTCAGCACTCTGGCGTTCGCTGGGACGTCATCGAACAAGCGTGGCGTCGCAATGAACGTGCGCAATCTCGATCCAAAGATCCTGACAAAGCCAAGTTGGTGGGCGGGTCGACCATCACCCAGCAATTGGCCAAAAATATATTGCTCAGTGGCGAACGCAATTTGGTGCGCAAAACTGAAGAGCTGGTTTTGACCTACGCCCTAGAACTCTTTTTGGACAAGCGGCGCATTTTGGAGATCTACCTCAATTCGGTGGAATGGGGACGCGGCACCTTTGGCGCTCAGGCCGCAGCCCAACGCCACTTCGGGGTTTCTGCCCGACAACTGGACAGGGCTCAGGCGGCACGGCTTGCAGTGTTGTTGCCACGCCCGCGCAATTACGAGCGCTTCTTGCAGGGCCCTTATGTCACGGACAGAAGCATTTCGCTCATGGCCCGCATGCCTCAAGTTCAACTGCCTTAACCATGCAAGCCCCTGCCGTTCAGACTTATCTTGGGATTGATCCAGGTCTTCAGCGAACCGGTTTTGGCCTCATCCGATCACAAGGGCAAACGCTGGAATACATCCTGAGCGGAACCATTCAGACCACGCACTTGGATCGCGAAGATTTGCCGGCAAGGCTTGGCGTGATCGTTCAAGGCATTCAGGAATTGGTCGAGCAATATCGGCCCCATGCTTCAGCGGTTGAAATTGTTTTCGTCAACACCAACCCCAAAACCTCTTTGTTGCTGGGGCAAGCGCGCGGCGCATGCATTGCCGCTTTGGTGTCTGGCTCTGTGCCAGTTCACGAATACACCGCGTTGCAACTTAAAAAAGCCATTGCTGGCCATGGTCGAGCCCATAAGGCTGAAATTCAAGAAATGGTCAAGCGCTTGCTGAAGTTGCCCGGTCTGCCCGGTCCCGATGCGGCCGATGCCTTGGGGCTGGCCATCACGCACGCACGCATGGCGCAGGTCATAGATCGCATGGCGCAAAGCAAAATGCGCTATCGCGATTCGCGCATCCGCTGAATCACCAAGCTGGCGCGAGTTGCGCCAAGCCTTGAGGGGCCTTGGACTCGTCGTCAAAGGTCACCACTTCGAAGGCACTGGGCTGATCGATCAGAGCGCGCAACAAACGATTGTTGAGTTCATGCCCAGAGCGGAAAGCCGAATAAGCAGCGAGCAAGGGCTTACCCAAAATGTAGAGATCACCCATGGCATCGAGGATTTTGTGTTTGACGAATTCATCGTCGTAGCGCAATCCCTCTGCATTGAGAACCTTGTAGTCGTCCATCACGATGGCATTGTCCAAGCCACCGCCCAAGGCCAGGCCATTGGAGCGCATGCTTTCCACGTCGCGGGTGAAGCCAAAGGTGCGGGCACGAGCTATCTCGCGAACATAGCTGTTCTGCCCCATGTCGAATTCCACCGCTTGGCCTGTGGAGTCCACCGCTGGATGAGCAAAATCGATTTGAAAACTCAGCTTGAAGCCATGGTGAGGACTTAGGCTTGCCCACTTGAGTTGCTGGCCAACGCCGTGTTCAACGCGAACCTCTTTGAGGACCCGGATGAAACGCTTGGGTGCGGCTTGCAGGGCGATGCCTGCGCTTTGGAGTAGAAACACAAACGAAGCGGCAGACCCATCGAGGATGGGGACTTCTTCAGCATTGATGTCGATGTAGAGGTTGTCGATGCCCAGACCGCAACAGGCTGACATCAAATGCTCCACCGTGATCACCCGAACGCCTTGTGCACTGAGGGTGGAGGCCAAACGCGTGTCGCTCACCGACAAGGCATTGACCGGTATATCGACCGGTACGGGCAAGTCGATTCGCCGAAACACAATGCCTGTGTCGGGAGGTGCAGGCCTTAGGGTGAGCTCCACGCGTCGACCGCTGTGGAGCCCAACACCAACGGCCTTGGTCAGGGTGGAGAGGGTTCTTTGCTTGAGCACAAACGGATTTTAGTCCGCTTGCTTGCGCAAGAAAGCCGGGATCTCGTAATCGTCCATGCCGCTGGAGGACATGGCATCGACCTTGGCCGTTGCATTCACCCGGTTGGTTCGCCACACGCTGGGAATCTGAGAGGACTCGTAGCTGCGGGGGCCAGTCGGGGTCATGGTCGCCATGGGTGAGTTGACCGTTGCACCCATGTGGTTTTGGATGGGATCGGCCGCCACTTGGAAAGGCTGGTTGTCGGTTCCTGTCCTCAAGACCGTGAGGCTGGGCTGTTGGCGACGCGACTGATCGGACAAGCCGGTGGCCACGACGGTCACGCGAATCTGGTCGCCCAGCGATTCGTCATAAGCCGTGCCATAGATCACATGGGCATCGGGCGAAGCAAATGCGCGGATCGTGTTCATGGCTTCACGCGACTCAGACAGCTTGAGGCCACCTTTGGCAGCAGAGATCAGCACCAGCACACCTTTGGCGCCATGCATGTCCACACCTTCAAGCAAGGGGCAAGCCACGGCCTGTTCAGCAGCGATGCGTGCGCGGTCAGGGCCACTGGCCGAGGCCGTGCCCATCATGGCTTTGCCTTGTTCGCTCATCACGGTGCGAACGTCTTCAAAGTCCACGTTCACCAGTGCTTCAACGTTGATGATTTCAGCGATGCCACCCACCGAATTGCGCAACACATCGTTGGCAAAAGCAAAGGCATCATCCTGACTCACGTCATCGCCCAGCACTTCG
>JBEAMY010000201.1:0-4607 GCA_041165725.1 Pseudomonadota bacterium | reverse complement strand
GGCGCAGATGAAACGCTGAACTACACCACCCACGCCCCCGATGGCAGCTTCAGAGATGAACTCAAACGCCTGACCGGTGGCAAAGGCCCCGACGTGATTTACGACCCAGTGGGCGGCGCGTTTGCCGAACCCGCTTTCCGCTCTATAGCTTGGCGTGGCCGCTATTTGGTGGTGGGCTTTGCCAGTGGCCCCATTCCCAGCTTGCCGGTCAACCTGGCCTTGCTCAAAGGCGCAAGCATCGTGGGTGTGTTCTGGGGCGACTTCGCGCGTCGTGAACCTCAGGCCAATGCCGAGATGATGCAAACCCTGGCGGGCATGTACCTCAAGGGGCAAATCAAGCCGGTGATCGACCGCACCTTGCCCATGAGTGAACTCAAGCAAGCCTATGAGGTCATGGGCCAACGCGCCATCAAAGGCAAGCTGGTTTTGGTGAATTGAGTTGCATCTCCTCAATCCAATTTTGAGATTAAGTAATGATTCCTTACTTTGGGGGGATCATGCTTGCCAAAATCACCGCTAAAAACCAATTGACTTTGCCCAAGAGCCTTGTTCAATCCGTTGGTGCAACCGATTACTTTGATGTACAAGCCTGTGATGGGCAATTGATCCTCACGCCGGTAAGGATTCAAAGAGGGGACGCAGTCAGAGCCAAATTAGCCGACTTGGGGCTCACTCAAGAAGACATCAAAGATGCAGTTCAATGGGCACGGGCATCAGCAGTATCTGCTGCGGAACCCTCAAAGGCATACGTCAAACCAACGACAACCCTTAAAAAATCCGCTTCTAAAAAGGCTACACCCAAAGCATGACCCAGTCGATTCGGGTGGTGTTAGACACCAATGTGGTTTTATCGTCTTTGATTTTTCGAAGTGGTCATGCGAGAGGGGTTTATGACTCTTGGATGAAGGGCGAGATTTCGCCTTTGGTCAGCAAAGACATTGCTCAAGAATTGGTTCGCGTTTTGTCGTATCCCAAATTTGGGCTTTCGCAGTCTGATCAAGAAGAGTTGTTGGCGGACTATCTACCCTATGCCCATACTGTTCGTATTCCTCATCCGCCACCAATCGTTCCCCCCTGCAGAGATGAAATGGATGAACCCTTCATGCATTTGGCAGTGACTGGCCGAGCTAAGGTTTTGGTTTCGGGCGATCAAGATTTGTTGTCAATTGCAGTGGAATTCAAAAAACTGAGTGGTTGCGCAGTTTTGTCTCTCGATGCGTTTTGCCAAACTTATTGCAAGGGATAATCACCGCTTTCCCTGCAACCCGAGTTGATACAGCATGGCTCAATACGTTTTCACCATGAACCGCGTCGGCAAGATCGTGCCGCCGAAGCGTCAAATTCTTAAAGACATTTCCCTCAGCTTTTTTCCGGGTGCCAAGATTGGCGTGCTCGGCCTGAACGGCTCGGGCAAGTCCACGTTGCTGAAAATCATGGCCGGTGTCGACACCGAAATTGAAGGCGAAGCCACCCCCATGCCGGGCATCAAGGTGGGCTATTTGCCTC
Source organism: Pseudomonadota bacterium (assembly GCA_041165725.1). GTDB lineage: Bacteria > Pseudomonadota > Gammaproteobacteria > Burkholderiales > Burkholderiaceae_C > Limnohabitans. The sequence continues at coordinate 3,101 of JBEAMY010000201.1, read as the reverse complement.
AGGAGCCCCAACTCGATCCCCAAGAAACGGTGCGTCAGGCCGTTGAAGGTGGCATGGGCGAGGCCAAGGCCGCTCAGGCCCGGCTCGAAGAGGTCTACGCCGCTTATGCCGAAGAGAACGCCGACTTCGATGCCCTTGCCGCCGAGCAAGCCGAGCTGGAGGCCATCATTGCCGCAGCTGGTGCGGGCGACGGCTCCGATCACCAACTCGACATCGCTGCCGATGCCTTGCGCTTGCCCCCTTGGGACGCCACCATCGAACACCTCTCCGGCGGTGAAAAACGCCGAGTGGCCTTGTGCCGTTTGCTGCTCTCCAAGCCCGACATGCTGCTGCTTGATGAACCCACCAACCACCTGGATGCCGAATCGGTGGAATGGCTTGAGCAGTTCCTCCAGCGCTTTCCTGGCACCGTGGTCGCCATCACCCACGACCGTTACTTCCTCGACAACGCGGCCGAGTGGATTCTGGAACTCGACCGGGGTCATGGCATTCCCTGGAAGGGCAACTACAGCACTTGGCTGGAACAGAAAGAAGCCCGTTTGCAGCAAGAACAAAAGGGCGAGGAAGCGCGCGCCAAGGCCTTGAAGAAAGAACTGGAATGGGCGCGTCAAAACCCCAAGGGTCGCCAGGCCAAGAGCAAGGCCCGCTTGGCCCGCTTCGAAGAGTTGAGCGATTACGAATACCAAAAGCGCAACGAGACCCAAGAGATCTTCATTCCTGTGGCAGAGCGTTTGGGCAACGAAGTCATCGAATTCAAGGGCGTATCCAAAAGCTATGGTGACCGCTTGCTCATCGACAACCTGAGCTTCAAGGTCCCCGCTGGCGCCATCGTGGGCATCATTGGCCCCAACGGCGCGGGCAAGTCCACACTCTTTCGCATGATCGCCGGGCGCGAGCAACCCGACTCCGGTCAAGTTGAAATCGGTAAAACCGTCAACATGGCGTTTGTCGACCAATCGCGAGACGACCTCGCCAACGACAAAACCGTTTGGGAAGACGTCTCAGGCGGTCTCGACATCTTGACGGTGGGCAAGTTCCAAATGCCCAGCCGCGCTTACTGTGGCCGCTTCAACTTCAATGGCGGTGACCAGCAAAAACGCGTGGGCACGCTGTCTGGTGGTGAACGAGGCCGCTTGCACTTGGCCAAAACCCTGATCAAGGGCGGCAATGTGCTCTTGTTGGACGAACCTTCCAACGATCTGGACGTTGAAACCTTGCGCGCGCTTGAAGATGCTTTGCTCGAGTTTGCGGGCAGCGTGCTGGTGATCAGCCATGACCGCTGGTTCCTCGACCGCATTGCCACGCACATCTTGGCGTGTGAAGGTGATTCGCAATGGGTGTTCTTCGACGGCAACTATCAGGAATACGAAGCCGACAAGAAAAAACGTTTGGGTGAAGAGGGCGCCAAGCCCAAGCGGGTTCGCTTCAAAGCCCTCAAGTGAGGTCGGCCCAAGCGGGCCACCATCGGTCTGCCAAGCGCAGGCCCGTTGCCGATTGCACGGCGTCCACCACTGCAAGCGAAAGCGCTTGTGCGGCCATGGCGCCCAGCCGCAGCGCATCGGGTTCACCGGTCAGCGTGCCGGTTGAAAAAGCAAATACCGTGTCGCCATCGTAGGGCGTGTGAACGGGCTTGATGCTCTGGGCCAGCCCGTTGTGAGCGGACATGGCCATGCGTTGGGCCTGTAATTTGTTGAGCCGCTGATTGGTCGCCACCACACCCAGCGTGGTGTTGCCACCCAGCCAAGCATGATGATCACTGGCATCGCCAGACAGTCGCTGCCACATGTTCACCAGTTCCAGGCTGTCTTTGTGCTTGCGTGCGCCAGCCAGGCAACTCGATGTGTTCGGGTGCCAAACATCTCCCACGGCGTTGACCACAGCCCATGCCAGCACCCGCAATTCACCCAGCCTCAGCTCGCATTGGCCAAAGCCACCTCGCATGGCTTGATCGGGGCCCAAGAGTTTGCCCACCGTCGCACCCGCACCAGCCCCCCAATTGCCTGAAGGCACACCCGCTTCGGACGCTGCTTCACAAGCGGCTCGCCCGAGTTGGGCTGTGGGCCAGAACTTGGGATCACCCACCGTCAAATCAAAAATGACGGCAGACGGCACGATGGGCACACGGGCAGGGCCAACCTGAACGCCCTGGCCCTGATCGGCGAGCCACTGCATGACCCCGCTTGCGGCATCAAGGCCAAATGCACTGCCGCCGCTGAGGCAAAGGCCATGCACCTCGTTCACGGTGTTGTGCGGTTGCAAGGCATCGGTTTCCCGCCCACCCGGTGCTGCGCCGCGCACTTCAACCGAACCGGTTGTGCCTTCTGGCCACAACCAGACCGTGCAGCCTGTGGGGCGTTCGGGATGGTGGGCATGGCCCACGCGAAGTCCGGGCAAAGCAATGGGTGGATGGGGTGCAGTGCGTGAGTCAGACATGCCTAAATTCCTTGTCGATTGAACTTAACACAGGGCCAGATTCACTGGGACTAAGGCTGCAAGCCTCAGAGATGCCAGCGCGACAGATCAGGGTGCTTACCGATTCAATGCGGTTGCGGCTACCGATACGCTCAGGGCATGACTGCTCCGCATTTTCACGCGCACTATGCGCATTGGCCCAAACGCCTACCTAAACGCATCGATCCCCCTCAAACGGCCTTACCCCATAACTTGTTGGTCAGCGCCGAGCGCTTTGGCTCAAAAACCGCGTTGGCCTTCTTGGGTGCCGAGTTCAGCTACGACCAATTGCTCGACAAAGTAGAAAGGCTGGCCGCTTGGCTGGTTTCGGTGGGCGTGAATCAAGGCGACCGAGTCATTTTGTGCATGCAAAACTGCCCGCAACTGGTGATGGCGCATTGGGCCATATTGCGTGCCAATGCCGTGGTGGTGCCCGTCAATCCCATGAACAAGGCGATGGAGTTGTCGCACTACATCACCGACGCGCAGGCAAGGGTGGTGATCACCACGTCCGATTTGGTGCCAGAGTGGTCTCAAGCCAACGCTTCCATTGCACAAGACCAAAGCCTCGCCCATGTGTTGAGCACGCATTTCACCGATGTGTTTGAACCCCAACGCGTTGGCCCTCACGCACTGCCCGAGGCCTGGTG
>JBEAMY010000200.1:0-3810 GCA_041165725.1 Pseudomonadota bacterium | reverse complement strand
AAAAAGCCTGGGTCGAGGGGGGGCGCTTGCTGGCCTACGAAACCGGTCTGGCGCTGGACGAAGCGCAGTACGCAAGCACCCCCGCCGAGCGCGACGCCGCGCAACGCTGGTGCAGCCTGGCCACGCCCATCCTCAAGGCCATGTGCACCGACCAGGGCTTTGCGGGCGCCAGCGCCTGTTTGCAAGTGCTGGGCGGTCATGGTTATGTGCGCGAATGGGGCATCGAACAAATCGTGCGCGATTCGCGGGTGGCCATGATTTATGAGGGCACGAATGAAATTCAAGCGGTTGACCTGCTGATCCGCAAAGTTCTGCCCGATGGCGGCGCAGGTCTCAAAGCGGTGATTGCTCAACTCAAGGCCAGTTTGCCTTCTGACTCGCCAATGAGCCAACAGTTGATGGACGAATGGACGCGCACCTTGGACGCTGTGGTCCTCACCCATTCGCAAGAACATGAGGGAGCAGGTGACGAATGGGCCAATGCCATTGCACAAGACTTTTTGCGCCTCTGTGCACTGGGTCTGTGGTCTTGGGCCATGGCTCGCTTGGCCGCTTCAGACTCTCCAAGTCGCGACGCATGGCAGCGTTTGAATCAAGCATGGTGGTTGTGGGTGATGCCGGCGTGGTCCATGCATCAACAGTTGCTGGGCACCTCAGTGGCTTCGTTGCCCGCGCTCGTCAGTGCAGATTGAAATTGGCCGAGAGCAATTCACACCATGGCCCTCACGCAACGCTTCACCTCTCCTCGCGATGAGGTCATTGACCACGCCACATCTGGCTCAGAATTACCGGTGCTGGAAGATTTGATCGGCTATCACACGCGCCGCGCAGCCTTGCACATCATTGCCCGATTTCACGAAGACCTCAAAAGCCTGGCGCTCAGACCCGTGACCTTTTCGGTCTTGACGGTGGTGGGCAATCAGCCTGGCATCACGGCCCGAGAAGTTTGCGATGTGTTGGGCATTCAGCCCCCCAACTTGGTGGGCATCGTCAACGACTTGCGCCATCGGGGTTGGCTGGACCGACAACCCCATCCCACCGATGGCAGAGCTCTGGGATTGCACCTGACTGACGCTGGTCAGTCTCAACTCAGCAAGGCCCAACAACTTGCCATCGAATCGGATCAGCAGGTGTGTGGCCACCTCAGCGCCAACGAGCGCGATACCCTGGTTCGATTGCTCAAAAAAATCCGCAACTCCTGATCTCTTGCCCACAAGACAGCGGGGGCTTGGCAGGCATCGTATGCTTGAGCCATGAGCACCACCCCTTTGATTCCCGAACTCCAAGATACTTTGCCCATCGATGCCGATCAGGCCATATTGGTCGGTCGGCTTTGGGACCCGCAACGTGGGCCCGTTCCGGTCAAGGTTGATCACGACCGCATCGTTGATTTGTCCACACTCGCACCAACACTGAGCCAGCTCCTGGCTTGGCCGGATGCGGCCAAAGCCATCGCCGCACACACCGGTGCCGACTTGGGCAGTGTGCAATCCCTCATTCAGGCCAGTCGCTTTGATGTGCGCCATGATCAAAATCCTCACCTGCTTGCGCCTTGCGACTTGCATGCGCTCAAAGCAGCGGGCGTGACCTTTGTGGCCAGCATGTTGGAGCGCGTGATCGAAGAGCGTGCGCGAGGCGACGCCACCCAAGCGCAGTCTGTTCGCGAGGCCGTAGAGGCCGTGATGGGCAAAGACTTGCGTGCAGTCAAACCGGGATCGGCACAAGCGGCTGAACTCAAGCGCGTGTTGCTTGAGCAAGGCGTGTGGTCGCAATACCTGGAAGTTGGCATAGGCCCCGATGCCGAGGTCTTCACCAAATCTCAGCCCATGAGTGCAGTGGGTGTGGGCTCGGAGATCGGCATTCATCCCGGCAGCGAATGGAACAACCCAGAACCTGAGGTGGTGCTTTGCGTCAACCCGCGCGGTGAAGTCATTGGTGCGAGCTTGGGCAACGATGTGAACCTGCGGGATTTCGAGGGTCGAAGCGCGCTGTTGCTGGGTAAAGCCAAAGACAACAACGCTTCATGTGCCATCGGCCCTTTCATCCGACTATTCGATCATCGGTTTGGCATGGACGATGTGATGAAGCTGGAACTTGAATTGCAGGTGCTGGGGCGAGACGGATTTGTGCTTCAAGGCATGAGTGCCATGTCTCAGATCAGCCGCCACCCGCTGGACATCGTTAGACAGGCCATGGGGGCTCATCACCAATATCCTGACGGCATGATGCTTTTTCTCGGGACTTTGTTTGCGCCCACTCAAGACCGACCCTTGCCGGGCCGCACTGCGGGCCAGGGCTTCACGCATCAAGTGGGGGACCGCGTCCGCATTCACTCGCCCAAACTGGGCAGCTTGACCAATTGGGTCAACACCAGCGACCAAGTCACGCCCTGGACTTATGGCGTGGGCGCTTTGATCGCCGACCTGATGAAGCGCGGTTGATCACTTGCTTGGCGCGCGCACTCATAGCGAAGTGCGCAAGCTCCATATCTCTGGAAACAACACCACATCCAGCATGCCCTTGAGGTAGCCCACGCCTTGGGTGCCGCCAGTGCCGCGCTTGAAGCCGATCACTCGCTCCACGGTGGTGAGGTGGCGGAATCGCCAAAGCCTGAATGCGTCTTCCAAATCGGTGAGCTCTTCAGCGAGTTGGTAAAGATCCCAGTGCGATTTGGGGTCGCGGTAGACCGTGAGCCAAGCTTGCTCGACAGCCTCACTGAACTGGTGCTTTTCACGCCAATCGCGTTCCACAAATTCGGGAGGAAGATCAATCCCTCGACGCTTGAGCAGTTGCAAGGACAAATCGTATAAAGAAGGCGATGCATAGGCTTGCTCAACCATGGCCATGCGCTCAGCGTGATGGGCGTGGGGCTTGAGCATGATTGGGTTTTTATTGCCCAGGCTGAATTCGATGCAACGGTACTGAAAACTTTGAAAGCCACTGCTTTTGCCCAAATGGGGCCGGATGGCCGAGTACTCTGGCGGGGTCATGGTGGCCAGCACATCCCATGCATGAACCAGCTGCTCCATGATGCGCGACACGCGCGCCAACATTTTGAAGGCCTCGGGCAATTCGTCGCGACCCAAACAGGCCATGGCAGCCAGGAGTTCGTGCAGCATCAACTTCATCCACAACTCACTGGTCTGGTGCTGAACGATGAAGAGCATTTCGTTGTGGTTATCGGATCTGGGATCTTGCGCATTGAGGATGGCGTCGAGTTGAAGGTAGTCGCCATAGCTCATGTCGCGACTGAAGTCGAGCTGGGCTCCACTTGCAGGGCCAGAGGTCGGAGTGGTGTTCATGGGGCTTCTCTTGATGTTCATAGGGGTCAGGTGACCACGTGGACCTTGGTGAATTCGGGTCGCATCCATTCGCGCTGATTCAGCACCTCGCGAAGGTGTTGCACAGCTCGCCAAACTTGTTCAAATCCAAGATAGAGGGGCGTGAAGCCAAAGCGCATCAGGTCGGCATGTTGGGCGCCATCCCCCGCCCGAAAGTCGCCAATCACCCCACGCGCAATCAAGGCTTGCATCACCGCATACGCTTGGCTCGCACCCTCAGAACCTGAACCCACACTTTGACCAGAATTCTCAGATTCAAAGCACCAACTGACCTGCGAACCTCGCATCGCCGGATCGCGCGGTGAGGCGAGCTTGATGCCGTGCACAGAACAGCTTTGCTCAACCCACTCGATGAAGTTCTGGCACAAAGCCACAGATTTGGCCCTCAAGGCTTTCATGCCCCCGAAAGCTTCAGCAGCAAGCAAAGTGTCCACACCCACATCGAGGGCGGCCATGCTGAGGATGGGCG
>JBEAMY010000199.1:0-3776 GCA_041165725.1 Pseudomonadota bacterium | reverse complement strand
TGGGATTGGCATAGCCCATGAGCACCACAGGCGTGCGCGCATGTGTTTTGCGGAACTCGGCCACAGTGTGAAGCACCTGCTTGAGGCCAACGCCTTGGGCCAAAGCCACTTCACCAGCTTTTTGGATCACCGGGCCGTCGGCCATGGGGTCGCTGAATGGAATCCCCAATTCGATGATGTCAGCGCCACCTTCCACCAAAGCATTCATGATGCCCAGTGTGTGTTGCGGTTGAGGAAAGCCGCACATCACATAAGGGATCAGGGCCCGTCGATGAGCAGACTGCAATTCGGAAAAGCATTGGGCAATTCGACTCATGCTTTGTGCCCTCCCACAGAGACAGCGTTGGGCAAGGCGATGGGTGCCATGCCTTTGACCGATTGATTTTGACAACTTGGGCGGCAGTAGAAGTCGGCTTGGCTCAAGTCTGCAACAGTGCCGATGTCTTTGTCGCCACGACCAGAGAGGTTGACCAGCAAGCTTTGATCGGGTCGCAGGGTGGGAGCAAGTTGAATGGCGTAGGCGATGGCATGGCTGGACTCAAGCGCAGGGATGATGCCTTCGGTTCGGCACAAGCGGTGGAAAGCCTCCAGCGCTTGCGAGTCGGTCACGCCCACGTATTCGGCGCGACCGATGTCTTTCAAAAAGGCATGCTCTGGGCCCACACCGGGGTAGTCCAGACCTGCACTCACGCTGTGGGTTTCGGTGATCTGACCGTCTTGGTCTTGGAGGATGTAGGTGCGATTGCCATGCAACACACCCGGCTGACCGCGCTGCAAAGAAGCCGCATGCTTGCCGGATTCCAGACCTTCACCGGCGGCTTCCACACCGATCAACCTGACCGATTCGTGTTTGATGTAGGGATAAAAAATCCCCATGGCATTGCTGCCCCCGCCCACACAGGCGATCACGGCGTCGGGTTGACGACCTTGGTTCATGTCGGGCATTTGCGTCAGGCATTCCTCGCCGATCACGCTTTGGAAATCCCGGACCATCATGGGATAGGGATGAGGTCCCGCCACTGTGCCAATGATGTAGAAAGTGTTTTCCACGTTCGTCACCCAGTCTCTGAGCGCTTCATTCAAGGCGTCCTTGAGGGTTTTGCTGCCGCTGTCCACAGGTTTGACCGTAGCGCCCAGCAACTTCATGCGGTAAACGTTGGGGCTTTGGCGTTTGATGTCTTCGCTGCCCATGTACACCACGCATTCGAGGCCATAGCGCGCGCAAATCGTCGCCGTGGCCACGCCGTGCTGACCCGCTCCGGTCTCGGCGATCACGCGGGGCTTGCCCATGCGCTTGGCCAGCATGGCTTGACCAATGGTGTTGTTGATCTTGTGCGCACCTGTGTGGTTGAGGTCTTCGCGTTTGAGGAAGATTTGTGCGCCACCCAACTCGCGGCTGAGTCGATCCGCATGGTAGATGGGGGAGGGACGGCCCACAAAGTGCGCCAACTCGCGTTTGAACTCAGCCATGAAGGAAGGGTCATTGCGGTGGTGTTCGTAGGCGGCTTGCAATTCATCGATGGCATGGGTCAGCGTTTCACTGACAAACCGTCCACCATAGGGACCGAAATGGCCCTTGTCGTCAGGTTGTTGGTAGTTGAGCATGATGGTTAAGGGGCAAAAGCCTGATGCGGTCAAAACAATGAGACCGGAGTCTGAAAGAAAGTTCAGCAGACCCGGCGTGAATCAAGCGGCTTGAACAGCCTTGACGAACTCGCGGATTTTGACGGGGTCTTTGATGCCCTTGGCGCTTTCAACGCCCGAGCTGACATCCACAGAAACCGTCAGTCCCCGTGAGCGCAGTGTGCGTATACCCTCGCCCACATTTGCAGGATCTAGTCCACCAGATAAAACGAGGTGAGCGTTGACGAAAGGAGGTAGTTGTGACCAATTGAATCGTTTGCCGCTTCCACCGAAAGCCTGGGTCCAGGTGTCCAGTAAAAGTGCGCTGGCTTGTTGGTAATCGTGCGCACATTTTACGAGGTCTGGGACGGGACGATCGGGGCTAGGAGATTCGGGAAAACGGATGGCTTTGAGCCAGCGACGCTGGGTGAGCGCCGCCATGGTTTCGCACTGATAGGGGTCTTCTTCCCCATGCAATTGGAGCAAGGCACCGGGGATGCGTTGAGCCGCCATCACCACCTCTTCGATGGCCGGGTTCACAAACAGCAAAACCGGCGAGACCCAAGGTGGAAGCCGTTTGGCAAGCTCAGCCGCACGTTCAGCACTGACCGAACGAGGGCTTGGGGCATAGAGTACAAAACCCACCGCGTGCACGCCCGATTCAACGCAGGCGTCCACATCTTGCTCTCGGGTGAGCCCACAGATTTTGATCGGAGTGGATATCGTCATGATTCCATTGTGCCCCAGCCTCAATGCGCCCAAAGCTCAGTGGGGCAGCCAATCGAAGGCGGGGGTGTGTTGCGGCAAATCCCATTCGGGCCCGTAAACAGGGCCCATGAAATAAAGCCCGTCGGCCGAGAAGGTCGGAGCCGCCGCGTCGCGGTTCTTGGCGTTCAACACCTCAAGCATCCAATCGGCGGGTTTGAGGCCCTGACCAATCCAGATCAAACACCCCATGATGTTGCGAATCATGTGGTGCAAAAAAGCATTGCCTTCAAATTCAAAGCGCCAATATGCGCTGGACTCAGAGGTTTGACGGCAGCGCTGAATGTGAATGCGGTTCAAGGTTTTGATGGGCGTGGGCGACTGACATTGCGCCGCACGGAACGAGCTGAAATCGTGCGTGCCGATCAACATGGCCGCTGCCAATTCCATGGGTTGGGCTTGCATGGGCTTGAATACCCATCCCACGCGTCCTTGCTCAAGGCTGGGGCGAATCGGTGACTCCAGCAACACATAAACATAGCGACGTGCCAAGGCACTGGCTCTGGCGTGAAATTGGTCGGGCACTTCGTGCGCCCACTGCACGGCGATGTGGTCGGGCAAGTGGGCATTGGTGCCGCGCACCCAAGAGAACAAAGGGCGATCCAAATCGGTGTCAAAGTGAACCACTTGCATGAGGCCATGTACACCGGCATCGGTGCGGCCTGCACAAAGGGTTCTCAAGGGAGTTTGCGCGAATTGCGCAAGAGCGGCCTCCAGGGCGTCTTGAACACCCAAGCCGTCAGGTTGGGATTGCCAGCCGTGATGCCCTTGTCCGCTGTAACTCAGCCCTAGGGCGATGCGCTTTGTCAACTGCGCTCTTGCAACCAGCGACGGGCTGCATCCTGGGCGGCGGCATCGCCTTGCTCAAGCACCTCCTGCGCCAAAGCACGGCTGGTGTGGACTTGCCCCAGTTCCCACAACTCGCTGGCCAACTTGAGGCGAACGAGGTGAGGGTCTTCGTCTTCATTGCCCAAGCTGAGTGAGTCGGCCGAATGGTCAAAGCTGCTCAGGGCTGGAGCACCCTCCACATGGTTTGCGGACAAACCATCATTGGAGCCATAGGACGTGAGTTCGCCCGAAGTGCCTGAGTGGTTGGATTCGTCCAATGAACCTGCAGCGTGAGGATTGCGTTGTTCGCCATCGCCAGTGTTGAGGTCCAGATTGAAGCCTGGGGGAAGGCCTAAACCTTGAGGTGCCACCGGTGTGAGCTCCGTTGAACCGCTTGCTTCATCGGGGTTGAATCGGTTGGCACTGCTTCTTGCGCGCAGGGCAAAAAGGATCAAGAGGACCAAAACACCAGCGCCCACGTAGTAGAGGCTGGGTTGTTTGGACAACATCTCCAGCAAGGATTCTTCGGCACCGGCCTGAGCGCTGGACACGCCCGAGTC
>JBEAMY010000198.1:0-2952 GCA_041165725.1 Pseudomonadota bacterium | reverse complement strand
GAATCGACCTCGGTAAAAAAGTCTGACAGCAACTGATGTGCATCCTTGAATTCATAAGGCACTCCCTTGTCGGCGACGTGCCTGTGCTTGTGATCAAACGGCAAACGCTGCCCGGAGAATTTGTTTCCCTTGGTTTTGACTGCGTGCGCGTTGTCATAACCCAAGATTCGCTTGCCACTGGGCGCATGCAAAGTCAGCGTATATCTGATGCCGTGTGGAACGTCTTTGCTGGGTTTAACCTCCCAGGCTTCGATCTTGATCCAATAGCCATCCTCCTGATCAATGATCTGGTCATGGAGGTCGAGCAGCGTTCGGATTTGGTGTTCATTCACACGCACAGTATATCACCCGCTGATATTTATTGTGCGGTTTTGTAGCCATAGTGCGCCGCCAGCACCGCGAGCGCACCGACCAGGATGCCTTTGGCTTCGTACTGATTGAGTGTTCGGCCATTCCACCCCTCAACCGCTGACCACTCTTTCACGCTTCGACCCAGGCCTGCCACATGCCAAACGGCGCAACCACCGGGGCTTCTGATCCCGCCCACAGCGTCGAGCGCCTCATGCATGCGCTTTCGCGCCCAGACCACCCGCTCGGTCATGCTGTCCGTCCACTGGCCACCGGGGATACGGGTGAGCGGCGGGGCGCCTGCGAGGCCCATCTGGGCAAAGACAAAGGCTCGGTTGAAGTCTTGCCCGGCATCGTGCATTTGAGTTGTGATCGAACCGTTGCGCAGCAAGATGCCCAAGGAGTCGATGCAGCGAAAGTGCTCGGTTCGGTAGCGGGTGCCTTCTTCTGCTTGGCTGATCCATTCACCAACCCGTCCACCGGGCAGCTTCACCAACGTGCCGTGGGTCAGTGGCTGAGCGATTTGTTTTTTAGCCATAGCGCGCCTCCTTGCCAACAGCGGGGTTTGAGTTTTGTGCCATCACCCAGTGCAAGAGCGCCAACGCATCCGCTTCGTTGGCATCGATCACCGGGTGACCCAAGGCACGCACTGCCTCAGCCACTTCTGCCTTGCCCGCGTTGCCCTTGCCGGTCACATGGCGCTTGATCGTGCCCACGGGGACGCCCTGGTAAGGGATCTTTTGGTGCTCACACCAGCCTGTCAGCGTTGCCAGAAAGCCGCCGTAGGCGTGCGCAGCATCAACGCCAAGGTGGCGGCGCACCTCCTCGAAATAAACGGCGCCAAGCCCTTGTAGCGAGCTGCTCGGAGCTACCGTCGTCAAAAGCTCATCAAGCCAACGGCGAAAGCGCAGATAGCGCATGCCGCCGCCTTCGAATCGTTGAGGCTTGAAGTTGACATAGCCGTGGGTCACCCTGCGATCCGGCAGGCTTAAGGCCCAGCCAGTCGTGGTGCCCAGGTCCAGCGCAAGCATGGCTTGGCGTGTGGCGTTGGGTTGTGAATCTTGAGGGTTATGCATGGGGTAGGTCCTCCAAGGGTGCGAACAAGCGCTCGTGCCCACTTGTTCAAGCGACCTGGAGGAGCTCAAGCATTGCCGGGTCAGGGCTGGTGCGAGGCTCCCTCATGTCCGGTTTCGTTACGGCTACGGGGAAGTCAATGCGGTGCGCAATCGACTGCAAAACAAATTTCAATACTTCATCTTTCAACGCCTAGGCAGGGTGCCCGGGAGTAGTAGAGAGAAAGTTCAATATTTATTTATTTCAATCTAGTTCTCCTTCTCTCTGTCTCTGTCTGGCGGGCTTCGCGCGCGCGAGGCTCTAGGGCCCCACTTTTTATAGGTGTATCTCTAGTGGGGGGTTTGAAAGATGAAATTACTGAAGCAAACCCCCCAGGGTGGCGCATGTGACTGATTTATAACGCTTTTAGTATCTGGGTGGGCCTGCCTTTGCTTTGAAGCGTGGTGGCCTCGATCAGCCCGGCCTCGGTCAAAGTGCGCAACACGCCATCACGCTGGCGGTGGTCCATGAATTGTGTGCGCCTTGTGAAGTCGCTCTTGGACATGCCAGCCATGCCCGCATCCCGCAAAATCTGCATGGCCCGCTTGTGGTGGGACTCGACCTGGTTCTCGGACACCCGCGCAGAAGCTTCACGGATCGTGAGCTCGGCACAGTGGCGCGAGAGCATGATCCCCCACTCGGCGTCGTGGCCCTCAATCTGAGGATCCACTGGGTCACGCGAGACCGCGCGAATGAGCGCCAGCTTGGTGGCGTTCTCCTCGATCCGGGCGAGGATGGAGGAGTAACCGTTGCCCCGAGATGTGCGAAGTCGCTCGACTAACTCCTGGTCAAGCTGGCGGAAGGTGGCTCTGGCTTGCGGCGTCATCGGGACCAGGCGTGGGTCCACCAGCACCTCATCGATGGCACCCACATCGGTGAGATTGCCGTTGAGCTTGCCCCCGCCCTGGTGGATAAGGATCAGCCGGTCAATGAGGTCTTGGGGCGGGTCGATGATGCCAAAGGCCTCGTTGCTGTCCGGGAAGTCGTCCTCGCTTTCCATGATCAGAAAGCGGGCCAGCGATCCGTCTGCCACGTTGGACGCCTGCAGCGCTTGCCAAAAGTGCAAAGGCGTCGTGGTGCCGTAGATGCATGCGCAGGGCTGGTGAATGGCCCGGTGGGCGTTGTTGTGCTGAGTGCTAGCGTATTCCACCCCGAAATAGGTGGTGCCCGAGGTGGTGTAGAGCTCGGTCATCAGGTCCAGGATCTCGCACACATAACGCGGCGAACGTTTGCGGTCGGCCGCTGCCGAGAGAAACATCCCGAACTCATCGAGTTGGAACAGGATCGCGGGCTGGCGCTGGATGGCCGTCAACAGGCATGAACCCGATGCGATCTTGTTGCCACCCAAGTACTGCAATAAGTTGGCCTTGCGGAACAGTTCGTTGATCACCACACGGCTGTGGTTTTTGCCGGCTCCACTCTCGGCGATGCCAACCACATAGAGGTTCGATCGGATGTTGCTTTCCGTACGGTACTTGCGCCCCATCAGGG
>JBEAMY010000197.1:0-2839 GCA_041165725.1 Pseudomonadota bacterium | reverse complement strand
CTGCCACGCGAGTGGCGAAGATCGCCAGCATGGCGATCAAGCTGGCCACCAAGGGGCTAAGCCCTAAGCCCTTTTCAAGCAAGACCAGCATCAAGGCTCCAGCCCACGCCGCCGTGGCATAGAGTTCGCCACGCACAAAGATCAGCGGCACTTCGTTGCACAGCACATCGCGCAACACACCGCCCAGCACGCCTGTGATCACGCCCAAAAGTGAAGCCGCCAGCCAATGGGTTTGGTGGTCCAGCGCAATTTGCGTGCCGCTCACGGTGAACAAAGCCAAGCCAATCGCATCGGGGATCAAAAAAAGTTGGGCAGGCAGTTTGAGTCGACGCACCATCAAAAACACCAGCACCGTGGACACAAAGGCCACAACCAAATAATTGGCGTCCTGAATCCAGAACACGGGCCGCTGCAAGAGCAAATCGCGCACGGTGCCGCCGCCCAGTGCGGCCACGCAGCCCACCATCACCACGCCCACCACATCCATTTGCTTGCGTCCCGCGTCAAGCACACCTGTCAGGGCGTTCACGGCAACAGCGGCCATGCCGAGCGCATAGAGAAATTCAGTCAGTGTGTATGGCATGGGTGGCATTTTGGCAGGACTCACTGAGGCCATCCCCTATCATGTGGGCATGACATGGGAAGCTGTTTTATTTGATTGCGATGGGGTGCTGGTCGACAGCGAGCCCATCACCAACCGGGTTTTGCGCCACATGCTCATCGAGCAGGGTTGGCCCATCAGTGAGGATGAATGCGAGGCGCTGTTCATCGGTCACACGGTTCGCACGCGAAAAGACTTGATCGAAGCCCACACCGGCAAGCCCTTCACCGAAGAATGGCTGCAATCGTTTTACGAGCGCCGAAACCAGGCTTTGCGTGTGGAGCTCCAACCCATCCCCGGCGCTTTGCAAGCCGTCAGGGCAGCGCATGCATGCACTGGGGGGCGCATTGCTTGTGCTTCTGGCGCAGATCGCCCCAAGGTCGAAATGCAGTTGCGCATGGCGGGCATGACCGAGTGGTTTGGCCCTCATGTGTACAGCGGGCATGAAACGCCACGGAGCAAACCTTTCCCCGACGTTTACCTCGCTGCGGCTCAAGCCCTTGCGGTGGACCCCAAGCGTTGCTTGGTGATTGAAGACACCATCACTGGGGTACAGGCAGGGCTTGCCGCTGGCGCCGTGGTTTGGGCTTACACGCCTGAACACAGTCGGCAGCAATTGGCGCAATCCGGTGTGGCGCGCTGCTTCGCCCACATGGATGAACTCCGTCAGGCCTTGTCGCTCATCGCTTGAGTCGGTAAGGCTCTTCGAAATCCAAAAAGTCCTTTTCCTTGAGCGCACCATCCACCCAGGCCTGAACGCCGGGCAGCTCGCACACCCTTTGCACATAGCCACGCGCTGTTTCACTCAAGGGCAGAGCGTAGGTTTTCATGCGCATCACCACCGGTGCGTAAAACGCATCGACCACGCTGAACCGACCGAACAACATCGGCCCACCATGGTGTTTGAGTTGTTCAGACCACATTTGATCGATTCGGGTCACATCGGCGCGCAAGCCGGCCACATCGCGCCATTTGAGTGCGCCGATCTCGGGCAACTGGGCCTCGATGTTCATGGGGCAGTTGGCGCGCAAGTGCCCAAAGCCACTGTGCATTTCTGCGCACAGGCTGCGCGCCCGCGCACGGTCGGCGGCATTCGAGGGCCACAGACCATGATCTGCAAAAGTCTCGGCCACGTACTCGGCGATCGCCAAGGTGTCCCACACCACCAAATCGCCGTGTTGCAACACCGGCACGCGTCCGGCGGGGGTCAGCGAACGCAAGGTGTTTTTGAACTGCGACCCTTCGTCGAATCCGTCAAACCGAACCTTGACCTCTTCGAAAGCGAGGCCTGCTTGCTTGAGCAGCACCCAAGGACGCATGGACCAGGACGAGTAATTTTTGTTGCCAATGAACAATTTCATGAAGATTCCTTTTTGGGCTTAAATGGGCTGAAGTGAGCTGAAGTGGGCTGAAGTGGGCCGAAGATTAAGCCCTTTGATGCGAATGTAGCGAATTAACGGGCCTGTGCTCAAGGCGTGATCGCTGGCGCTGCGGGTCTTCGCGCTTCCTCAGGGGTCAGCCCTGTCCAATGCTTGAAGGCGCGCGCAAAACTTTTTTCGTTGGACATGCCCACTGCCGAAGCGATTCGGGCCAGCGGTTGCTGGGTCTTGCGCAGCAAGGTCAGCGCCAGGTCTCGGCGGACACGGTCTTTGATGGCCTGCAGCGATTCGCCCTCTTCTCTGAGTTGTCGGTGCAATGTCCGCTCCGACACATTCAGGTGCGTGGCCAGGGCATCGGCGCGGCGCATGAGTTCGGGTTGCTGCTGCAAGGCCTCTCGCACCCGATCGACCAGGAGTCGATCGCGCCGATAGGGGCGAACCGTGAGCACCAAGGCGCGTTTGAGCATGCGTTGCAAGGCCGCTTCATCGCGCCGGATCGGCAATTGCAGATAACCAGCATCAAAACCCATTCGACTCAGCGGTGCATCAAAACTCACCGGCCCTTCAAACAAAATCGGATAACTCTCCTCATGAGCAGGTGCCGCAAAAGCCAACTCCACACCTCTTAAAGCGATGCGCGAGTCGGTGAGCCAGCAGGCCACGCCCAAGGCATTGCGCAACAGGGACACGGTGCAGAACTCGCGATACACGCCCAGATCATGCCGCTCGGGATGTTCCTGCAAGCCCAGCCAGGCGACCGATCCTTCTTGCGTCACCGACAGGCTCACATCCTGGGTGAGCAAGCCGTGGTGCCTGCACCAGCGCGCCAAGGCCAGGCCCAGGTTGGGCGAGGTGAGGC
>JBEAMY010000196.1:0-5705 GCA_041165725.1 Pseudomonadota bacterium | reverse complement strand
ACCCTGCCCTTTAGACAGCATTGGGACTTCACCGCAGCTGGCATGCGCCAAAGCGTGATGCAAAGCCTTGACCGTTTGGGGCTGGATCGCTTGGATGCGGTGTTCATCCACGACATGGATTCGCACACCCAAGGTGGGAACGCAGAGGAGGTGTTCAAGTTGGTGGTGGAACAAGCCTTGCCCGAGCTGCATTCGCTTCAGTACCAAGGACTGGTGACTCACATTGGCTTGGGCGTCAACGATCACACCATCGTCGAACGCTTACTCGCCCACGCCGACCTGGATGCCTTGTTGCTGGCAGGTCGCTACACCTTGCTCGACACGAGTGCCCTGCCCTCGCTGATGCCACTGCTCACAAAGCGGGGCGTGCAGGTTTCGTTAGGGGGTGTTTTCAACTCAGGCATCTCGGCGAGTCGAGTCGATGCATCGCGCGAACTGACCTTCAACTACGCTCCGGCTCAAACGCAATGGGTCCAAAAGGCTTTGGCCATTCAAGAGGTATGCGACCGCCATGCGGTTCCCATCCAGGCGGCCGCGCTTCAATTTGCACTCCATCATCCCGCTGTGCATTTGGTCTGGCTGGGCGCACGCTCCATCGCCGAATGGCATCAGGCAAGAGAGGCTGCGCGCTTCACCGTTCCCAACGCACTTTGGGCAGAACTCAAGCACCTTAACCTTCTGGATACCGAGGCCCCCACACCATGATCGATGCCCACTTTCATAGCTGGCAATTGAGCCGCGGCGACTACGGCTGGTTGACGCCAGAACTGAGTCCCATTCACAGAGATGTGGCGAGACTGGAGCCTCATACAACTGCATGGTTTTAGCGATTCAGAGCGAGCAGCCATATTGGGGGGAAATGCCCAACGCATTTATGGGCTTTGAGCGATGCGGGGTCGTAAAGCCCCCGCAGGTTCAACTGTAGAAAAAGCGCATCAGGCCCAAGCTGATGACTGGAAAGGCCAACAACAAGAGCAGACGGATGGCGTCCCAAATGAGGAAAGGCATCACGCCCTTATACGTTTCACTCATGGGCACATCTTTGGCCATGCTGTTGACCACGTACACATTCAAGCCCACCGGGGGTGCAATCATGCCAATGCTCACCGTCATCAACACCAAGATGCCAAACCAGATGGCTTTTTCCTGGCCCATCAGACCCATGAGGTCCAAAGACATGATGGCCGGGAAAATCACAGGCAGCGTGAGCATGAGCATGGAGAGTTCATCCATCACGCAGCCCAGAAGAATGTACAAAAGCAAGACCGCAAACACGATGGTCATGTCCGGCACGGGCAAGCCAGAGAGCCAGGTTGCCACGAGCTTGGGCATCTCCGTCAGGGCCAGCGTCGCATTCATCATGTCAGCGCCCAAGAAAATCATGAACACCATGGCCGAGGTTTCTGCTGTGCCAAGCAGGGCCTCCATGAAATTGGCTTTGGTGATTTCTTTTCTGAAGAGGCCCAACAACAAGGTCAGCGTGGCCCCAATGCCAGCGCCTTCGGTGGGTGAAAACACGCCTCCATAGATGCCACCAAAAACAACCACAAACACCAAAGCAATGGGCCAAACTCCCACAATGGCAGCCGCCTTTTCCTTGGTCGAAACAGGTTCAACTTTGGGCGCCAATTCGGGCTTGAAGCCCACCAGCAACCAGATCACCACCAAGTAGCCCAGCATGGCAATCAAGCCAGGGACCATGGCAGCCGCAAACAGTTTGGCAATGTTTTGCTCAGTCAGGATGGCGTAAACCACCAAAGGAACTGAAGGCGGAATCAAAATGCCCAAGGTGCCGCCTGTTGCAAGTGTGGCTGTGGTCAAACGGCCGCTGTAGCCGTGCTTACTCATGTGTGGATATGACACCTGAGTGATGGTGGCGCAAGTCGCCACCGAGGACCCGCAAACCGCACCAAAAGCACCAGCTGAGAGCACAGAGGCCATGGCCAGACCACCGCGTACCTGCCCCATCACAGCAGCAGCGGCCCTGAATAAATCTCGACTCAAACCACCGCTGGATGCAAACTGCCCCATCAGCAAGAAAAGAGGGATGACGCTGAGGTCATAGACAGTGAGGCGAGCGACTGCACTTCCTTTGAGAAAGTTGAAAGTCGTGTAGGCATCCGTCATCAACCAGTAACCCACGACACCGGGCAAAAACATGGCTGCTGCAATCGGAATGCGGACCGCCATGAGCACCATCATGGCGACAAAGAGGATCACCCCCAGTAAAGAAGGATTCATGAGGAGGTCACCGCCTGAGCTGAATCAACCCCAAAACATTGAAAGAGTGCGATCAAAGAAGCCAGAGCGAGGCCAGGCGCCAAACAGGCATAGGCCCACCACATGGGCAAAGAAATGATCATGGTGGTCTCACCAGCTTCGCGAACCGACAAGGCACCCGCAGAGGTGCGCCAAGCCAGCAATCCATAAATGATGGCCAATGCCAAACTGCCCAATGCATCTAGGTGACTCAAACGCGAAGGCTTGAAAGATTGGGTGAAAAAATCAACCAAGATATTGGCTTTGCGGACCTGACAAAACGGAATGCACAAGGAAATGGCCAGCGCGATCACCATCTGAGTGATTTCCACATCCCCGGGGATGGGTTGATTCCAAAGGGCTCTTGAAACCACGCTGGTGGCGGTGAGCAGGCCAGCAGCCAGGGCCACCATTGACCCTGCTGCTGCAAACCAGTGACTGAGCCGAACCAGCGACTGAAAAATGAACGACATGGCAAAGCTCAGTCAGGCTAAACGATCACTTGCTGTATTTGACGAGCAAGTCGCGTGCGTCTTGCAACATTTGCTTACCGGGCAAACCCTTTTTGTCCATGTCGGCAACCCACTCGTCATACAAGGGTGCGGACACCTTGATCCATCGGTCGGTCTCTGTTGCGTTGATCTTGACGAACTGGTTACCACGGTCGGCCGCTGCTTTGCGACCCACTGCAGTGGCTTCATCCCAATAGCGGCCAATCGTGCGCGACAAAGCGGGGCCAGAGTTCTTGTCGATCACGCGCTTGAGGTCTGCTGGCAGGCTGTCGTACTTGGCCTGATTCATGGCCATCACAAACGATGCGGTGAACATGGAAGGACGGCTGGACTCAATTTCGGTGTGGTACTTGCTGACTTCATGCAACTTGAATGAAGGAATGATTTCCCAAGCGGTCAAGAAGCCATCGATGGTCCCTTTGGACATGGCATCGGCCACGGGAGGAATGGGCATGCCCACAGGGGTGGCACCCAAGATCGACAGCAATTTGGAAGATTGGCGAGAAGCGGCACGGATCTTCAAACCTTTGAAGTCCTCTAATTTGGTGATGGCTTTGTTGGACGTGCTGACAAAACCTTCGTCATGAACCCAAGTGGCCAAAATTTTGGTGCCGGGGAATTCCTTGGTGGCGTACTTGTTGAAGTAGTCCCAAGAAGCAGCTGAAGCCACTTCTGCAGTGTTGGTCATGAAAGGAAGTTCAAAGGCCTCCATGATGGGAAAGCGCCCAGGTGTGTAACCCGGCAGAGTCAGCACGACGTCATCGACGCCATCTTTGACGCGATCAACGAGCTGTGCAGGCGTGCCGCCGCCAGTCATGGCGGGAAGAATCTGGCAGCGCATGCGGTTGTTGGATTCCTTGGCAATGGTTTCACACCAGGGCTCAACCACGCGCTTGTGACCCATGGCAACCGTGGGCCAAATGTGGTGCACTTTGAGCACGACTTCCTGGGCTTGGGCCTGAGCCAAAGACAACATGGCCAGGGCACTGAATACAGCCGTTTTGGCTAAACGATGGTGAAGTTTCATGGGAGGTCTCCTGAGTTGTGGGGGTATGTTAGTGGGATTTGGATGTCATTTCGGGCAGAGGTTCTTGCAACCACCTTTTGAACGCTTGGGCGGTGGCACTGGGGTTTTCCATAGGAAACATGTGACCCAGCCCCATCATGACTTCGAGGTGGGCTTGTGGCAGCAACGCCGCAATGGCTTGGTGTTGAGCCACATTGGCCCAAGCGTCCAACTCACCTGCCATGACCCAAGTCCGACTCGGCCAATGCCTTAAGGTTTCAGTGGCATCAGGGCGTTGGAGCAAGGCCTTGATCTGGGCCTCAAAGTGGTGAAGGCTTTTGCGCTCAAACATGTCAAGGATGGCAGTGATGAGTGGCTCATCGTTGAGGCGATGCGCGGGGACCATGCCCTTGACCCATTCGCCGGCCATCTCGCGCACGCCGCTGCGGCGGGCCCAATCGATCAGGTGCTGGCGTTTAGCTCGCTCAGCTTCACCTGCATCCCCTGTGGGTAAAGGCGAATAGCCAGTGCCCAGCAAAGCCACTCGGCCCACGCGCTCAGGGGCTAGGCGCATGATTTCAAGCGCCACACGCCCCCCCATGGAATGACCAGCGATGTCGAGCTGGCCAGGGTTGGTCTCCAGAACCAATCGGGCCATGTCGCGCAAGTCGTGGCTCATGCCGTAGTCGGCCACCACAGCGCCAACAGCCAGTTGTTCGCGCCTTAGCTCGTTGAGCATGTCCTGCCAAACAGCCGCATCACACATGAGGCCGGGCAACAGCACCAAGGTGCGAGCTTCATTGGGCATGAGCCAGCTCCTGATTCGATGGCTGATTGGCACGCTCTTGCTGAATCAGGCGATCAATGATGCGGCGCGATTGAACACCACCTGCATCGATGTTGAGCATGAGCAATTTGCGATCGGGGTAGGTGTTGAGGTTGAGTTGCTGGCGCTCCAGCATCTCCAAGTCTTCGCCAAAGATTTTTCCTTGCCCATCTCGGATGGCGTGGGTCAGCGAACGGTCCTCGACCTGGAATCGCCTGGCCATTCCCCAGTGGTACCAGTGGGAGGTGGCAGTTTCAGGTGTGATGAAGTCGACCACGATGCTGTGCGCCTTGAGGGCATCGGGTGCTTGAATGCCGCCCTGCCCGGCCAACGCCACGCCCACTTCGATGAGCACATGCGAAGGTGGCGTGAAACGGCATATCTGCCAACGGTCAACTTGTGCCAGTGGATCAAGCCCTTGGGCCTGCATGGCCCTTTGCCAAAAGGGTGGCGCCTGAATGCCACTCATGAAACGGCTGGTGGTGACGGTCTGACCTTCAATCTGGGTTTTGCATGGGGTCTCATCGATTTCGGGCTGACCAATGCTGGAAGCATGGACATAGGTCTCATGCGTCAGGTCCATGAGGTTGTCGATCATGAGTCTGTAGTCGGCCTTGATGTGGTACTGGCCGCCGCCATAGGCCCAATCTGGGCTTTCCATGAAAGGCAAATCGGGCATGAGTGCCGGATCAGCCAAAGCGGCTTCGCCTGGCCAAACCCAAACAAAGCCATAACGCTCCACCACGGGGTAGGCATTCACAGAGGGAAAAGCATGGACCCGTTGTCCCGGCATGGACACGGTCTTGCCCTCACAGCCCATGACCAAGCCGTGATAGCCGCAAACCAGTTCGCCGTTGCAGACCCGGCCCAGCGACAAGGGCGCGCCTCGGTGGGGACAAAAATCCTCCACGCAAGCCACACGGTCTTGAGCGCCTCTGAAGAACACCATGCGTTTGCCGCAAATGGTTCTGCCCAAGGGCTGGTGCGACTGAAGCTCTTCAAGCGAGCAAGCCACATACCAAGTGTTGAGGATGAACATGAACAAGGTCTCCTTCAGTTCGTGGAATCGGCCACCGCCGTGACAGGCGATGCATCAATGAGG
>JBEAMY010000195.1:0-7813 GCA_041165725.1 Pseudomonadota bacterium | reverse complement strand
TGGGAAATGCTGTTGATCGTCGATTGGATTTGCATCAGCGCGAGGCGCTGCTCTTCCCACTTGGCGGCCTGAATGCGTGCTGCGGCTTGCTGGGCCTGAACCGAGTGGGCCGTGGTCAATCCCAAATTGGCATCTGCGGGCGGTGGCTCAACAGGCGTAGGCGTGACCGTTTTGGTCACTGGTGTTCCGCACTTGCCGCAAAACAGCGCAGTGGTGGGAAGTTCGTGTTCACAACGAGTGCATTTCATGTGTGCCTCACTCAATGGCGTAAATCCGGCACCGGGCACTTTCAAGCGATGAGCGGCGATTGGATTCGCACTCCTCGATGGCGACACGGTCCGCAGCTTGCTGGTTTTGTTCAGATACGGTTGACGCGCAAGCAGCGAATGCGCCATCGTAGCTATAGGCAAAAGACTTGAATTCACCCGCATTCAGCGGGTCGTTCTTGAATTTTCGGAACAGCTTTTTGCACTCGCCCATCAAAGGCGGGCGGTAGCCGGTGAAGAAAGGGGTTTTGTAATCTGGGTCTTGCAAGACCACAGGTTTGGCGGGCTCGGCAACCTGTGCCTTGTCGGAATCGGACTTCTCCGATGCGGCATTGGCGTCGCGGCGCTGGGCACGGCGTTTAGCGATTTCCTCTGAATCTTCGGCTTCTTTGCGCACATGACTGGCTGCAGGCAAGCGCGCCTGGGCCTCGGCCGTGTCTTTGTCGTTGGCCTCTGATGCGGGCGTTTCGGGCAAAGCCTCCTGCGGCCCGTGACGAAAAACCGTCACCAGCACGAGGGCATTGACCATCATGAGCAAAGCCATGATCAACACCAATTTAGTCATCAACCTTCGATTCATGTCACCAAAGTTTTCATTCAAGTTAAAAAACCATTCAGGCTGTTGTCGGAATCGACTTCAACCTTCATGGCTTTAATGCAATTGGTATGCCAGATGCTCAGTCTGATGGGTAATGGAGGCGCACCATGGGCTGGGGAGCTCTTCGCCCCTTACGCGACTCTGACAATTTCTTCTCGAAGGCGACAGTTAAAGGGTTTACCCTTGGGTGCGCCTTCACTTCGCCCCGTAGAGTCGCCTTCCATGAGCAATCCCACCTCGGCGCGTCATCTGTCCATTCGCAAAGCCTTAGGCAATTTCGGCACCGGGGTCACGGTGGTCACCACCTTGGGCGAAAGCGGCCGCAAGGTCGGCGTCACGGCCAACTCCTTCAATTCAGTCTCGCTTGAACCCTTCATCATTTTGTGGAGCCTGCTCAAAACCTCTCCTAGCCTCGCCGCCTTCGACGGCTGCGGACGTTTTGTGGTCAATGTGCTTTCTGTGGATCAGGTCGACCTCTCCCGCAGATTTGCCAGCCCCATTGCCGACAAGTTCGAAGGCGTCAGCCATCGTCCCGGTTTAGAAGACTTGCCCATCTTGGCCGACTGTGCTTCCACCTTTGAATGCGTCACCACTCAACGCATCGAGGTGGGCGATCACATCTTGTTTTTGGGTGAAGTTCAGCGCTTTGACTTTGAGCCCAAACCCACTCTGCTCTACTACCAAGGGCAATATGCCCAGGGCGTGCCTCTGGACCTCACCACCGTTTGATGTTTAAACCGTTTTGATCATGGACTACAGCCTTTTCATGATGCCCTTGCACCCGCCTGGGCGCAACGTCACCGAAACCCTGCAAGAAGACCGCCAAGCGATTGTCTTGGGCGACCGCTTGGGCTTCAAAGAAGCCTATGTGGGTGAACACGCCACAGACGCCGCAGAAACGGTGACCTCATGCATGGTGTTCCTGGCCACCTTGGCCGAGCAAACCAAGCACATCAAGCTGGGCACGGGCACGCTCAACCTGCCCAACTCGCACCCCGTTTCCATCGCTGCCAATGCGGCCATGCTTGATCACCTGCTGCAAGGTCGCTTCATCATGGGCATCAGCCCTGGCGGGCTGATGAGCGATGCGGAAGTTTTTGGTAGCCTGTGCAAAGACCGCAACGCCATGTTTGTCGAATGCATCAACACGGTTCTCAAGATCTGGTCGTCCGACCCACCCTACGACATCCATGGCGACTATTGGAAAGTATCAGTGGCCCAAACCATGATCCCCGAAATCGGTCAGGGTTTCATCATGAAACCCTACCAACAACCTCACCCACCCATCGTGGGCACGGCGGTGGCGCCTTTCTCCAAAGGTGTGACCGAAATGGCCAAGCGTGGCTGGCAAGCGATTTCGGCCAACTTCCTCATGCCCGAATGGGTCAAAACCCATTGGGACAGCTATGTGCAAGGCCGCGAGGCCGTGGGCGCTGTGCCCCACCCCAGTGAGTGGCGCGTCGCCAAAAGCATTTTTGTAGCAGACGACGAAGCGACTGCTCAACGCTACGCCTTGCAAGCAGGTGGCCCCTATCACTTCTACTTCAAGCAGCTTTCCTACAAACTGATCAAGGGTGGCGGACGCAGCAACCTCTTTAAAACCGACCCCAACATGCCCGATGAAGCCTTGACCCCCGACTACATCACCCAACGTTTGGTGATTGCAGGCACGGTCAATTCGGTGGTGGATCAAATCCTTGCTTTCCGCGAACAGATTGGCGACTTTGGTCAGCTGGTTTATGCCTGCCACGATTGGATGGACCCGGCTTTGGCCAAACGGTCCATGGAATTGTTTGCCAACGAGGTCATGCCTCGCGTCAATCAGGCCTTGCGCTGATCAGGCTTTTTCTAGGATGAGCGCGTTGAGCACACGGTAGGCCCGCCCCTGCTTGTCCAGGGGCTGAATGGCACCACTCTTGACCCAATGGCTCACTTCTCGGCTCACGGTTTCAAGCTTGAGGTCTAGCATCGCACCCATGTCCTCTCGGCCAAACAAAGTGGTGAAGCTGGGGTCTTCGGGATTGCGCATCTTGAGGATGATGTTGGCGACGCGCTGACGAGCGGTTCCAAAATTGAGCTGCGCCAGCCAGTCGTCCGCCTCTTTGAGGGCGTGGTGCCATTTCTGCATGAGCCGTACATGAAGCTTTGGCGAATGGTCGGCCAATTGATTGAGGACATCCACCGGGATTCGGCAAACGCCAACCTCACTCAGTGCGACGGCTTCAGAGTCAGTTTTGGCTTGGACCAAGGCCTCAATGCCAATCACATCACCAGGGCGCAGCACCCGCACGATGCGCTGTCGACCATCCATCATGGTTCGCACCAGTTTGACCATGCCGGTCCTCAGGGTGTAGACGCTCTTGGCCGCATCGCCCTCTTGGTAAAGCGATCGCCCGGGTTCAAAGTGCAAGTCGTCTATCGGGGTGTGCAGCCTGGAGAAGTCTTCCTCGTTGAGGTCGGCGAACAGCACCATGTGACGAATCCCGCAACTGCGGCAATCTGATGTGCCCTTCCACGCTGATTCAACTTGTATGGGGATCATGGCCGGATGTTACCTTTTTCACCATGGCTATCCCTGACTCCAAGCAAGGGCATTTCGCCTTTCATTGCCCACATTTGTCACTTTACCGATGATGCAAAACGTTTTGTTCAACAACGAGAACTCAAACTGTGGAATTTCTATTCGACCCCAATCTCTGGATCGCCTTTTTCATGCTGGCTGCCCTCGAAATTGTTCTGGGCATCGACAACATCATCTTCATCTCTATCTTGGTGGGCCGCTTGCCTGAGCACCAGCGTGATCTCGCGCGTCGCCTGGGTCTGGGCTTTGCCTTGATCACCCGCTTGCTGTTGCTGGCCTCATTGAGCTGGATCATGGGTCTGCGTGCAGATTTGTTCAGCGTCATGGGTCAAGGCATCAGTGGACGTGATCTGGTCCTTTTGCTGGGTGGCCTCTTTTTGCTCTACAAGGCCGCACACGAAATTTTTGTTGAAGTAGAAGCCCCCGAAGAAGCTCAGGTTCAAAGCGGCGGCGCTGACACGGCCAAAGCCACCAAAGCCGCTTTCACTTCCATCATTGTTCAGATTGGCATCATCGACATCGTGTTCTCTTTGGACTCCATCATCACTGCAGTGGGCATGGTCGATGAGCTCGGCGTCATGGTCGCTGCGGTGATCGCCGCCGTGCTGGTGATGCTGGTGGCAGCCAAGCCCATTGGGGAATTCGTGGATCGTCATCCTTCAGTGAAAGTGCTGGCCCTTGCCTTTTTGGTCATGGTGGGCATGGCGCTGGTGGCCGAAGCCTTCGATTTCCACATCCCCAAAGGCTACCTCTACGCCTCCATGGCTTTCTCGCTGGCTGTCGAAGCGCTCAACATCCGCGCACGCAACAAGCGTTTGGCCGCTGCAGGGAACTGATGACGGTTTGGGCCTAACTGTCATGCTCGTGATATTCCCGATGGTGGGGTCGGCGTTCCAGTGACACACTCCACGTGTCACTGACTTCTACCCTGCCTTTCATGGATGCCACCCGTTTAGCCAGTCGAGCCTTCATGCCTTATCCAGATGCGCCTGTGGCGCATGCGGACAAAGGCCCACTTTCAGGGCTGCGTTTTGCGGTCAAAGACCTCATGGATGTGGCTGGCTATCCCACCAGCAACGGCCAACCCATGATGCTCGCTCGCTCTGGGATCAAGCCCCGCCATGCCGATGTGGTGGAGCAGCTTCTTGCAGCAGGCGCAGAGTTTGCGGGCAAGACCATCACCGATGAGCTGGCCTTCTCCATGAATGGCCGCAACGCGCACTTTGGCGCTCCCATCAATGCCGCAGCTCCGGATCGCATCACGGGTGGCTCGTCATGCGGCTCGGCCTCTGCGGTTTCGCACGGCTTGGTGGATTTCGCACTCGGTACCGACACGGGCGGCTCCATCCGCGCCCCCGCCAATCACTGCGGACTGTGGGGGCTGAGGCCCACCCATGGGCGCATCTCGCTGCGTGGCGCGTGGGACCTCGCGCCCAGCTTTGACACCCTGGGTTGGTTCACCCAAGACCTCGCCACATTTGCCCGCGTTGCCGATGTGTTGTTGGGTCCAGACCCTCATCCTCTGCCATCTCGGGTACACGTGGTGCGTCCTGAGTCTTGCTGGGATTTGCTTGACGCCCCAGCCCTCGAAAGCCTTGCTCCTGTGCTTGAGCGCATGCACAGCCTATTGGGGCCATTGGAGTCGGCCAAAAACGGACAACTCGATTTCGAAGCACTCTATTGGGCCTTCCGTTACATCCAAGGCGAAGAGGCCTGGCAAATCGACGGCGATTTCATCTCTACCTACCACCCGCCCCTTGGACCCGACATTGCACAGCGCTTTGACTGGTCTCGCGAAGTGACCAGTGAGCAAGCCAAGTCATCTCGCGCTGTGCGTCAAGCCTTCACCGATGAGCTGGCCCAAGCCTTGGGCTCAGACACGGTTTGGGTCATGCCCACCATGCCCGACATCGCGCCCCTGATCCAAGACTCAGCCGAGGCGCTCGAGCGTTACCGCAACAACGCCATTCGATTGCTGTGCCTCTCTGGCCTGAGCGGTTTTCCTCAACTTCACCTGCCGTTGGCGCGTCGCCTCGGTGCGCCTTTTGGTCTGTCGCTGCTCGGCCCCAAAGGCAGTGACCGCAGCCTCATCCGTTTGGCCGAGCAATTGCTGGCTGCGCACTGAATTTGAGCAAGCCACATCGCACGTCCTCTCCCTTCACCTCCTCGCAACACGCTTTCTTTTCACCCTTTTAACGCTCAGTCTCAAAGGCCTTTCATGCATGACTTGACCCCCTTCCTCAAACACGTTTTCCTCGATGCACGCACGGCCAATGGCTTTTTGCCCACGCCCGTGAGCGATGATCAACTCAAAGCGATCTACGACGTGGCCAAGATGGGCGCGACATCCATGAACACCCAACCTGCGCGTTATGTGTTTTTGCGCACGCCCGAGGCCAAGGCCCGCTTGCTGCCTTGCCTATCGCCTGGCAACGTGGCCAAGGTTGAACAAGCCCCAGTGACCGTCATCGTTGCCAATGACACGCGCTTCTTTGACCAACTGCCCCAGGTCTGGCACATGCCCAATGCCAAAGACATGTTTGAAGGCAATGCCGCACTTGCACAGGCCACGGCATTTCGCAACGCCACGCTCTCTGGTGCCTACTTCATGGTGGCCGCAAGGGCCATGGGACTTGACTGCGGACCCATGAGTGGCTTTGACCCCGCCAAAGTGAATGCTGAGTTTTTCCCCGATGGGCAGTGGCAAGCCAACTTCCTCATCAACCTTGGTCATGCCGATGTCTCAAAAACCTTTGCACGCAACCCTCGCCTGAGCTTTGATCAGGCTTGTCGCATGCTTTGAAACTCGGAGACCCACCATGTATCACGGCGAAATCGAAGGCAGCGGATTCGAAGTCATAGCGCCCGAATTTGCCGCTTGCTTTGTGGGCCATGCGCGATTGGATCGACTGTGGACCGGATGTCGCTGGGCAGAGGGTCCAGCCTGGTTTGCCGCAGGTCGCTACTTGATTTGGAGCGACTTGCCCAACGATCGATTGCTGCGTTGGGATGAAACCGATGGCTCGGTCTCGGTCTTTCGCCAGCCCAGTGGCTACGCCAATGGCAACACCGTGGACAAGCAAGGGCGCTTGCTGACCTGCGAACACCAGAACCGGCGAATCACCCGCACCGAACACGATGGGCGCATCACGGTGCTCGCCGACCGCCATCTGGGAAAACGCCTCAACTCGCCCAACGACCTCGTGGTGCACACCGATGGTTCGGTGTGGTTCACCGATCCCGATTACGGGATCGTGGCCGATTACGAGGGCGAACGCGCTGAGCGCGAACAAAGCGGTTGCCATGTTTACCGTTTGGACCCCGACACCGCAGAGGTGAGCTGTGTGGCCGACGACTTCCATCACCCCAATGGCTTAGCCTTCTCACCCGATGGTCGATACCTGTACGTTGCAGACAGTGGTTACACCGAAGACCCCAGCGCGCCGCGACACATCCGTCAATTCACTCTGGACGCCAGCGGCAAACGCTTGCGAGGTGGCGAAGTGTTGATGACCTGCCCTGCGGGTTTCTTTGATGGCTTCAGGGTCGATCAGGACGGTCGCATCTGGACAAGCTCTGCTGAAGGCGTTTTGTGCCATCGTCCCGATGGGCATTTGTTGGGTCGGGTGCGCGTTCCCGAGATGGTTTCCAACGTTTGTTTTGGTGGGGCACGGCGCAACCGACTCTTCATCTGCGGAACCACCTCGCTCTACGCCATCTACCTCAAGATCAACGGTTGATTCACCACAGGAGCATTCGCATGAAAGTGGCCCAATTGACTTCACGTCGTTCCCCAAAATCGGCATCCGCCCCTTTACCGAGCCAAACGCCCATCCTCACGCACGAGCAAGCAGTTGCCGCCGCCCGTGCGCTGGCGCCCAAGCTGGCCGAACGCGCGCTCGGGGCTGAGTCCATCCGTCGCATCCCCGACGAAACCATGGCCGATCTGCATCAGGCCGGCCTCATGCGCTTGATGCAACCCGCTGCCTTTGGTGGCTCTGAGCTGGGACTTTGTGCCCTCATGGATGTGGTGCTTGAAATCGCCAGAGGCTGCGCCTCAACCGCTTGGGTCTATTCCAATTTGGCCTCTCATGCGTGGAACTTGGGCCAGCTGGAGATGCAAGCCCAGCATGACATTTGGGATGAAGACCCGAATGCCTTGGGGGCGACGGGCCTGGCGTTTCCCTGCGGACGCGCTGTCCAGGTTGAAGGCGGCTATCGCTTGTCGGGCAAATGGCCTTTTGGCAGTGGTGTCGATGCCTGCACCTGGATGTTTGTCGGCGCAATGACCGAATGCCCTGGGGGTGGCGCACCTCAGCGGCGTTTCTTTGTGGTGAAGGCCCCCGATTTCAAGCACCAAGACAACTG
>JBEAMY010000194.1:0-2541 GCA_041165725.1 Pseudomonadota bacterium | reverse complement strand
CACCGGGTTGAATCTGCTCGGCCACCACATGCATCATCCAGTTGTCACCGGGATGCAGCAAAACGGTCACTGCCGTACCTGAAATCTGTGCGCCTGAGTAGATGGGTCGCATATAAGGCTTCATCAGCCCAACGCGCCCCATGGCTTCGTGAACGGTGGCACTGCCCAGGGCGGCAAGTTGATCGGTGACCTGACGGTCGGCGCGCTTGATGTTTCGGTAAACAACACCCAATTCAAACATGGCTTTCTCCTCAATCAATGCTTGGCGTTCAAACGGGCATCCAGGCGCGAGAAGACGCGCCGCGCATTGCCCTCGTAAATCTGGTGACGGTCCTGATCGCTGAGGCGGGTGCACGCCTCGATGTAGCGCTTGGTGTCGTCGTAGTAGTGGCCGGTGGTGGGGTCAATGCCACGCACCGCACCAATCATTTCAGACGCAAACAAGACGTTTTTGACAGGGATCACTGTGTTGAGCAAATCGATACCCGGTTGGTGATAGACGCACGTGTCAAAGTAGACGTTGTTGAGCAAGTGTTCAGTGAGTTGGGGCTTTTTCAACTCCTGAGCCAGGCCACGGTAACGGCCCCAGTGGTAGGGGGCAGCACCACCGCCATGGGGGATGAGGAATTTCAGCGTGGGGAAATCCTTGAACAAATCGCCTTGAATCAACTGCATCACTGCGGTGGTGTCTGCGTTGATGTAGTGCGCGCCCGTGGTGTGGAAGCAGGCGTTGCAACTGGTGCTCACGTGAATCATGGCAGGCAGGTCGTACTCGACCATTTTTTCGTAAATCGGATACCACCATTTATCGGTCAGTGGCGGCTCTTTCCAGTGACCGCCTGAAGGATCGGGGTTGAGGTTGATGCCCACAGCGCCATATTCCTTGACGCATTTTTCAAGCTCGGGGATGCAGGTGCGGGGGTCCACGCCGGGGGACTGGGGCAACATGGCCACGGGGACGAAATGTTCTGGGAACAAGGTTGAGACGCGATGACAGAGCTCGTTGCAAATTGCAGACCAGGTGCTGGAGACCTGAAAGTCACCGATGTGGTGGGCCATGAAGCTGGCGCGTGGCGAAAACAGCGTGATGTCGCTGCCCCGCTCTTTCATCTTGGCGAGTTGGTTGTTGACGATGGATTCGCGCAACTCGTCGTCGGTGATTTTCAAATCGCTGACCTTGGGCATCTTGCTGGGGTCGGCAATGCCAGCGATTTGTGCATTGCGCCAATCCTCCAAGGCCTTGGGCGCGGTGGTGTAGTGGCCATGAACATCAATGATGAGTGACATGTCTGTTCCTTTAAACAATCAAGCAGAATGAGAAAGTGCCCGCATGCCGTGACGCAGTTTGACTTGCGCAGTGGCATCGGACATGAGAAAGGTCTGCCACTGCCGAACGGCCTGTTGGCGTTCTGGCGATTGGCTCAGGTGCAAGCCAAGAGCAGAGGAAAAAATCGTGGTGTGAGCCACATCGGCAGGTAAATCGCCCAGCAAGTGGATGCCCTTGAGGCTCACCAATTCGCTGCGCTGCTGAAAACCCAGCGTCACTTCGCCGCTGGCAATCAAGCTGCCCACAGGCACGCCAGGGGGCGGGACGACCAGCTTGGCCTTGACCTCAGCAGTCAGGCCCCAGCGCTCGAACAACAGTTCCAGATAGTTGCCACTTGGGCCTGTGGAATAAGCAATGCGGGTGGCCCGTTGAACGGCGACCCGCAATGAAGCCTCGTCATGGATGTCGGGAGTGGGTTGATCACTGGGCACGGCCATGGCAATTGACGACAAGACCCAATCGCCCCGGCTTTGCGCCAAGACCTGCCCCGCGTTCATGAGCCGATCGATGGCGTCACTGGCGAGCAAAACCAAGTCCACGGGCTCGCCCGCAGCCACCCGCTTAGCGGCGTCGACGCCTCCAGTGGATTCCAGCTCCAAGGCCATGCCGGATTGCTGTACAAATTCGGCGCAGAGGTCTTTGAGCAAGGCCTTGGTGGCCATGGAAGAAAGCGCGCGAAGCGGCTGGTCGGCGAATTTCAAATTGCTCATGCCTGGATTGTGACCAGGGCTTGATAAAGAATAAACTCACATATCAGACTACCAGTTATTCAAATTTCACATAACGCTATGGATTTCAAGCAACTTCAGGCTTTTGTTTCTGTCGCCGAACAGGGCAGCTTCACCCGGGCAGCACAGCAACTCAATGTGGCCCAACCCGCGTTGAGCCGCTTGGTGCGAGCCTTGGAGCTGGAGTTGCGTCAAACCTTGCTGGAGCGAAATGGTCGAGGTGCACGCCCTACCCAGGCGGGCAAGCGCCTGCTCGACCATGCGCGAGGCATTCTTCATCAACTCGACCGCGCCCACGAAGACATGGCTCAGCTCCGAGGTGGGCAAACCGGTTCGATTGCACTGGGTTTGCCGCCCAGCGTCGCACGCGTGCTCACCGTTGCGCTCACCCGCGCCTTTCGGGCCGAATTGCCTGCCGTGCACCTGACGATCCGCGAAGACCTGAGCTTCGCCTTACAAGATGGCCTTCAACAAGGCCGATTGGAT
>JBEAMY010000193.1:0-5801 GCA_041165725.1 Pseudomonadota bacterium | reverse complement strand
CGACTTCAAGAATGTCCATCAGCGTTTGTGAGTCCACAGGTTTAGGCAAGAAAGCGCGCGCAGACATTCGGGTGGTGATGGCGTGGTCAACAGCCTGGACGGGATTCATCATTCGAGAACTTTCAAAACATCAATAAGAGAGCTTGGCAAAGCAGACACCGGACGACGGGTTTGCCTGTCCACATAGACATGAACAAAGTGGCCACACGCTGCGGTCAGGGGCTCGCCCGCAGCAAAGAGACCGACTTCGTAGCGCACACTGGATTGCCCACGACGCGCAACCCGTATGCCCGCCTCAATGTCTTGCGGGAAAGACAAGGGGGCGAAATAGTTGCATTGGGTTTCAACCACCAATCCGATGCTGGCACCTGTCTGGGTGTCCAATGCGCCTTGCTCAATGAGGTGGGCATTCACCGCTGTGTCAAACCAGCTGTAGTAAACCACATTGTTCACATGACCATAGACATCGTTGTCCATCCAGCGGGTGGTGATGGTGCGAAAGGCCTTGTAATGATCCCTGTGCAGTGGTGTTGGGCGTTGCGGAGTTGTCATGCTGGACGATTTTGCCAGCGTTGCCAGTGCCTCATCCCCTGGGAAAACGTGTTTACCTGAATGTCTACCGTCTCCTCGATGACATGACCATAACCGCCGCCCATGACCATTGCGAGAGGAATGCGGCGCTCCCAAGCCCAATCCATCACTCGTTGGTCTCTGGCCATCAGGCCGGCGGCACTGACCTTCAGGCGACCCAAACGATCGCCCTCATAAGGATCCGCACCCGCAATGTAGAAGACCAGATCAGCGCGCACTTGGTCGTCAATCGCCTGCAAGGCCACATTGACCGCTTGCAAGTATTCGCCATCGCCACAGCCGTCTGGCAACTCCAGATCCCAATCGCTGGCCTCTTTGCGAAACGGAAAATTTTTGGCGCCATGCACGCTGAGCGTGAAAACCGTGGGATCTGCCCTGAACACATGTGCAGTGCCATTGCCCTGGTGAACATCTAGGTCGATGACGGCCACTTGCATCTGCTTTCTTTGGCGCGCTTGCTCGGCTTGCATGAGCCGCGCGGCCACTGCCACGTCGTTGAATACGCAAAAACCACCGCCTTTGTCGGCGTACGAATGGTGGGTCCCGCCTGCCAAATTGGCTGAAATGCCCTGAACCAAGGCGCAGCGGGCCGCAGCAATCGTGGCCCCAACCGAGCGGGATGCCCTGTCCACCATGCCGGGCGACCAAGAAAAACCGATTTCGCGCTGCTCAGTTGGACTCAAGGTGCCTTGAAAAACAGCCTCGATGTAGCGAGGCGTGTGAACCAAAGCCAACTCGCCGGCCGTAGCGGGCTCGGCAAGGCTCAACTCAATTTGGGGCAGTTGTTCTTGCAATTTCTGGCGCAAAAGGCTGTACTTCTCCATGGGGAACCGGTGGCCAGCAGGCAATACATGCAAGTGAGGATTGGCGAAATGAACGATCACAGGCGTTTTTGATGAGGGTCATCAGACCAGGCCACGACATGAATTAGAAGACAGACTCTAAACGAAGCCAAAAACCGGGGTTGGCGACAGAAAAACATCGGGATAACCCTATACTTTTTCCATGACGCGCTGATCGGCGCATCTCTTAACCCCTCAGGAGTATTTTCATGATGACCCCCGAACAAGTTCTCGTCGCCCAGAAAAACAACCTCAATGCCATGTTTGGCTTGACCGAAGCTGCATTCAGCGGCGTTGAAAAAATGGTTGCTCTGAACATCGCAGCTGCCAAGGCCGCTTTGAACGACAGCGCTGTGCACACCCAAGCCTTGTTGGGTGCCAAGGACGTGCAAGAAGTCGTGGCCCTGCAATCTGGCGTTTTCCAGCCTTCCGCTGAAAAAATGGCTTCCTATGGCCGTCACGTGTATGAGATCGCCTCTACCGTGGGTTCTCAGTTTGGCAAGGCCTACGAAGGCAAGGCCACCGATGCACAAAAGGCATTCATGGGCGCCATCGACAACATGGCCAAAAACGCTCCCGCCGGTTCTGAATCCGCTGTGAACATGTTCAAGAGCGCTTTGGCTGCCAGCAATGGTGCTTTCGAGAGCCTGCAAAAAGCCGCTAAGCAAGTTGCTGAAATGGCAGAAAGCAACCTCAACGCTGTGGCCAGCACCGCTACTGGCGCTGCCAAGCCTTCTCGCAAGCGTTGATTTGTAACGATTGTCTCCTCGGATTCTTAGCATCACGGGATGGAAGAATCCCTTCACGGCCCGCCCTCTGGCGGGCCTTTTTTTATGCTTTCATCTGTTTGCGCCAAGCCTCTAGTGGCGGCGGCGCGTGGGCCTGATTGAAGCGTCAACCCAAATGATGAATCAGTTGGGCTCAGCCCGTGGTGCCATGGCCTTTTTGAGTGCGGGCAAGGCTTGACGCATGGCCTGACGGCCGGCTTCAATGGCCCGGCGGCGGTTGGCGAAATCAATGCTGGAAATGCCTTCCAGCTTAGGCGTCACGACCACACTGGCGTTTTTCAGCTCGTACTGACTGATCCTCTTGCCCATGATGTTGCTGGTCTTGAGCAAAATTTTGAGCACATTGGTCGCATCCACATCTTCGGGGCGACTGGAAATGTCCACCGCAAGAATGACTTCAGCCCCCATGGCGCGGGCTGCGTCCACAGGCACCGATGAAGTCACGCCACCGTCCACATGATCTCGACCGCTGATGTTCACCGGCTCAAACACACCGGGTACAGCCGATGAAGCACGAACCGCAGTGGCCAGATCGCCCGTTCTAAAGACCACCGATTCGCCATCGTCCAAACGAGTGGCCACGATGCCAAGTGGCACTCGAGCTGCCTCAATCGTGCGCACGCCCAATTGCTGATTGAGGTAGCGCGCCAAAGCGTCGCCACGTATCAATCCTCGTCCCATGAAGGGCAAGGTCCAATCGGTGATGACCGTCTCCTCTAGGCCCAAGGCCAATTGCTCAATTTGTTGCCCATTTTTGCCGTTGGCATAAAGGGCTGCGACAAAACTGCCCGCCGAGGTACCGGTGACCAATTCGGGTTTGATGCCTTCGGCTTCTAAAACCTGAATCACACCGATGTGAGCAAAGCCACGGGCTGCACCGCCGCCCAGTGCCAAGGCCAATCGCGGCGAGCGCCATTTGATCTCGGCCATGGGAGGCGTGGTCACGGGGCTCGCAGGTACCGCAGGTTTTGGCACTTCAGGAGTAGCAGAAGATGGACCCGATCCAAGGCCAACAGGACCAGCAGGGCCCATTGGCGTTTGACACGCTGTGAGCACAAGTCCCAATAGGCTCAGGACCAAACGAGATCTGATCCCTGGCAACGACAAGAAGTAAGGCGTTTGCCCCAATGATGGGCGAGGTGACATGGGTTGATGCATGAACAAATTCTCTCAAAACCAGCCCATCACATCGTCATAATGGAATGTGTAGGGATGAAACCCCCAGATTTTTGAACTGAAAGGACAAAACATGGACATCAAAGGCAACACCTTCCTCGTGACCGGGGGCGCATCAGGTTTGGGAGAAGGAACAGCACGCATGCTGGCAGAGAAAGGCGCACGCGTGATCATTGCCGATTTGCAAGAAGAAAAAGGCGATGCCCTGGCCAAAGAAATCGGCGGTGTGTTTGTTCGTTGCGATGTGACCAAGGCTGACGATGCGCAAAACGCTGTGAACGCAGCGCAAGGCGCATTGCGTGGCCTGATCAATTGCGCGGGCATTGCCTCAGCTGATCGCACCGTCAACAAAACTGGGCCGCACAACCTTGACGTGTTCACCCGCACCATCATGATCAACTTGGTGGGCAGCTTCAACATGATTCGCGTAGCCGCCCACGCCATGTCCCTTCAAGAACCCCTGGCCACGTCCGAGCGTGGCGTGATGATCTCCACCGCATCGGTGGCGGCTTACGACGGACAAATCGGCCAAGCGGCTTACTCGGCCTCCAAAGGCGGCATCGTGGGCATGACCTTGCCGATTGCGCGCGACCTGGCCCGCAATGGCATTCGCAACATGACGATTGCACCCGGCATTTTTGGGACCCCCATGATGTTTGGCATGCCTCAAGAAGTGCAAAACGCGCTGGCCGCCAGTGTGCCCTTCCCTTCGCGCCTGGGCACGCCTCAAGACTACGCACGTTTGGCTTGCCACATCATTGAAAACGACATGCTCAACGGCGAAGTCATTCGCCTTGATGGGGCCATTCGCCTGCCTCCCAAGTGATTCGGCTCCCGAACTCAGGCCTGCGCGGCTTGGCCGCCGCCGGGTCCTTAACGCTGGGTCTGTGCATCGCTTTAGCCCAGACCTTTCCCGTGGTGGTGTGGGCCCAAACCCGTTCTGCGTCCCCGTCTTCCTCAACAGTGCCAAGTTCGACGCCGCCAGCCCTGCCAGAATCGGCCAGTGGTTGGCGACACATTGAGCCCAGTCAGTTTTCGCGCCGTGCCGTGGTGACTGCGCACGGCCTGGCCAGTCAAGCCGCATGGGACACCTTGCGACAAGGGGGCAATGCGGTGGATGCTGCCATTGCAGCCCAATGGGTTTTGGGCTTGGTCGAGCCTCAATCCAGTGGGCCAGGCGGTGGGGCTTTTGTCGTCCTCTCCAAAGCCGAGCAGGTTCTGGCCTACGATGGTCGCGAAACCGCACCGGCTGCAGCCCACGCCGATCAATTCCTGAAAGACGGCAAGCCTCTGGGATTCACCGAGGCCACCCGGTTGCCACAAGCTGTAGGCATTCCTGGTGTCGTCGCTTTGCTTTGGGACATGCACAAGACCCATGGTCGTCTGCCTTGGATCAAGCTGACTGAGCCTGCCATGAGGCTGGCTGACCAGGGTTTCCCAATGAGCCCAAGGCTCAATGCGTTGTTGACCCAAAACGCCAGCGCACTTCCACCCTCAGTCAAAGCGCTCTATTTCAATCGCGATGGGCAAATCAAACCCGTGGGTGAACGCATGCGCAACCCCGGCTACGCCAGGCTCATGCGCGATGTGGGCAGGCAAGGTCGAAAGGGCTTTGATCGAGGCCCCTGGGCCAAGGCCCTGCTGAAAGAGGTCAACTCGGCTGGCTCCCAATGGATGACGGCTCAAGAGCTTTCCTCGTATCGCCCCACGCAAAGGCCAGCCCTTTGTCAATCGCTGGCGGCCACGGCAGCCTGGCCAAATGGCCTGCAGGCTTGCGGCATGCCGCCGCCCAGTTCTGGTCAATTGGCCATTGCGCAGTGGTTGGGCATTTGGGACGCACAAGGTCGGCACCTCTTCAATGCGAACGGCGACATCGATGGGGAGTCGCTGCATCCTTGGGTGGAAGCGGGCCGATTGGCTTTTGCGGATAGAGCCAGTTATGTGTCGGATCCCGATCATGTGCCGCGTCCCGTGCCTGCACCCGCGGAGTTGCTGACCGAGTCCTACCTCGCCGAACGGGCGCGACTTGTGGGTGAACGCCGAATGCCCAAGGCCGTGCCGGGGCTATGGCCTGCTCGTCCTCTTGCCCTGATGGGCGATCAACCTGAACGGGGCACCAGCCATCTGAGCATCGTTGATGGCAAGGGCATGGCTTTAGCCATGACCACCACCATTGAGCAGGCTTTTGGCAGCCGCCGATTGGTCAGCTTGCCCGGGCTTGCAGGTGGCTATTGGCTCAACAATCAACTCACCGATTTCAGCTTTTTGCCCACCGATGCCCAAGGCCTAGCGGTTGCCAATCAAGTTCAGGCGAACAAAAGACCCAGGTCGTCCATGAGCCCCATGCTGGTGTTTGCGCCCAATGCCAAAGGGCAATCCACACCCGTCATGGCGCTGGGAAGTC
>JBEAMY010000192.1:0-7240 GCA_041165725.1 Pseudomonadota bacterium | reverse complement strand
TGTCCAGGAACACGAAATAAAACGAAGAACCGATCCAGGCGATGGCGGTGATCACATGCACCCATCGCAGCAGCAGGTTGGCCCAATCCAGCAAATACGCTTCCATGTCACCTCCATCTCGCTGAACGCTCGCACCCTGTGCGAAGTCAGCTCACCCCTTCTTGGGGAATCCTTCACCACGGCGGGCGCTGTGAAGGCCGGTGATCGCGTCCAGGGTCTAAATACCGAATCAGACCCGCGCCGCTGCGACCGGGCGAAGTGTATACAAAAACAGTCGCTTGGGGATCAGGCCAAACCCAGCAAGCGAACGGCATTGCCTTTGAGGATGCCAGGCATGACCTCTTCCTTGAAACCAGCCACCTCGAAATCTTTCATCCAGCGTTCGGGAGTGATCAGGGGGTAGTCCGAGCCGAAGAGCACGCGATCTTTGAGCAAAGTGTTCGCATACTGGATCAATTGTTTGGGGAAGTATTTGGGGCTCCAGCCGGAGAGGTCGATCCACACGTTGGGCTTGTGCATGGCCACCGACAAGGCCTCGTCTTGCCAAGGCCAGCTGGGGTGGGCCATGACGATTTGCATATCGGGAAAGTCAATCGCCACGTCTTCTAACAGCATGGGGTTGCTGTATTGAAGCCTCAAACCACCACCGCAACGCATGCCCGAACCAATGCCGCTGTGGCCGGTGTGAAAAATCGCCGGCATCTTGTAGTGGTTGACGACCTCATAAATTGGCCAGGCCATCTTGTCGTAAGGATGAAAGCCCTGAACAGTGGGGTGGAACTTGAAGCCCTTGATGCCCTCTTCCTTGATCAGGCGCTCGGCCTCACGGGCACCCATCTTGCCTTTGTGGGGATCGATGGAGGCAAAGGCCATCATCATGTCGCTGTTCTCTTTAGCGGCTGCGGCAATTTCCTCGTTGGGAATCCGGCGTCGGCCCAGTTGCGCCTCGCTGTCCACGGTGAACATCACCAGACCAATCTGGCGCTCCCGGTAATAGGCCACAGTCTCGGCAATGGTGGGGCGACGGTCCGAGCCAAAGTATTTGTCGGCAGCGCGGTCGTATTCCTCGCCATAGGCATCAAAAGGGTTCCAGCAACTCACCTCGGCGTGGGTGTGAATGTCGATTGCCTTGAGCTTGGTGTGATCCATGACGTTCTCCTGACTGGTGAAAACCCTAGATAAATGGGCATGTCTTGCGCTTGTTTTGATTATTGCCCATAACCATAATTCGGTCTACTTTTTTGAGGTTATTCATGTCATCCACAGAACTCCAAGTTGAACACCATGGTGCCGTCACCGTGGTTCGCCTGAACCGACCCACCAAGCGAAATGCCTTGAGCGATGGTCTGGTTTTGGCCATTCAAAACGCATTTTTAAACTTGCCTGCCAGCACCCGAGCTGTGGTGGTGGACGGTGCGGGCGAGCATTTTTGTGCCGGTTTGGACCTGAGTGAAATCCGCGAGCGCGATGCCGTTGAGGGCATGCACCACTCTCGCATGTGGCACAAGGCCTTGAACGAGTTGGAGCAAGGTCGAGTGCCGGTCGTGGCCGCCTTGCATGGCGCAGTGGTGGGCGGTGGTTTGGAGTTGGCCAGCGCCTGCCACATCCGTGTCGCCGATCAATCGACTTTTTACGCCCTGCCTGAAGGCTCACGAGGCATTTTTGTGGGCGGCGGCGGTTCTGTCCGAATCCCTCGTTTGGTGGGCACAGCCCGCATGACCGACATGATGCTCACGGGCCGCGTCTACAACGCCGTTGATGGTGAACGCTTGGGCTTTGCCCAGTACCTGGTGGATCAAGGTCAAGCCTTTGACAAGGCCATGGCCTTGGCGCAACGCATTGCCACCAATGCACCGCTGACGAATTACGCTTTGATGCATGCCTTGCCGCGCATCGCCGATCAATCCTCTGACCATGGCTTTTTCACCGAATCGCTCATTGCCTCCATTGCCCAAAGCGCGCCCGAAGCCAAACAGCGCGTTCGCGATTTCTTGGAGGGTCGTGCAGGCAAGGTTCAAAAATCCGACTAAGCGCCACGCGCCAGGAGAGCCCCGTGTCCCAACCCAAGTTTCGCCCCCTTGAATTTGGTGTGACCCGCATCACCGAGCGGGTCATGACCGATGGCGTGAGCTACATCGCCGCCGAGAACCCATTGCCCGAGCCTCCCGTCAGCCTGGTGGATCGCATGGCGCATTGGGTGTCGGTTCAGCCCGAGCAAACCTTCATGGCCCGACGCGCTGCGCCGGATCAGCCCGGTCAAGCACGGGGGGAATGGGAACACCTCAGTTATGCCCAGGCCTGGGCCAAGGCCCAAGCGATTGCGCAAGCCCTGATCGATCGCGGCCTCAGCGCAGAGCGCCCAGTGGTGATCTTGAGTGAAAACAGCCTTGAGCACGCCCTCATGGCTTTGGGGGCCTTGATCGCAGGCGTGGCCTATGTGCCCGCATCGCCGCCGTATTCATTGGTGAGCCAAGACTACGACAAGCTGCATCACATCATGCGCTTGTGCACACCGGGTCTGGTCTTTGCCAGCGATGCCCGCTATGCCAAGGCCATCACCGCCGCCGTCCCTGCCGATTGCGAAGTCGTGTTGTGCGAAGGCGAAGTGGCTGGTCGCTCGGTGACCCGCTTCCAAGCTTTGTGCGCCACGGCAGTCACCCCTGCAGTGGATGCCGCGAGATCGGCCATCACACGAGACACGATTGCCAAATTCCTATTCACCAGCGGTTCAACCAAACTGCCCAAAGCCGTCATCAACACCCATGGCATGCTCACGGCCAACCAGCAGCAAATGGTGCTGTCCATGCCGGTGCTGGCCAAAAAACCTCTGGTGTTGATCGACTGGCTGCCTTGGAACCACACCTTTGGGGGCAACCACAACTTTGGCATGACCATCTTCCATGGTGGCACCCTCTACATCGATGATGGCAAGCCCACACCAGCCCTGATCGGCGAGACCTTGCGCAATTTGCGCGAGATTGCGCCCACGGTGTATTTCAACGTGCCCACTGGCTTTGAAGCCATTGCCAATGCCATGAAAACCGACGACGCTTTGCGCCGCAACCTGCTCTCTCGGGTGCAGATGTTTTTCTACGCAGGCGCGGCGCTTGCTCAACCGATTTGGGACAGCCTGTACGAAAGTCAGGAACGCGAAATCGGCGAGCGCATCGTCATGACCACGGGTTTGGGCATGACCGAATCAAGCCCCTTTGCGATTTTTGTCACTTCACCCAATGTCCGT
This sequence comes from Pseudomonadota bacterium, assembly GCA_041165725.1. Lineage (GTDB taxonomy): Bacteria > Pseudomonadota > Gammaproteobacteria > Burkholderiales > Burkholderiaceae_C > Limnohabitans. The sequence goes on along the minus strand of JBEAMY010000192.1, from coordinate 3,999 downwards.
GCGGGCGATCTGGGTGTACCCACCCCTGGCATGGAACTCAAACTCGTTCCCATTGGCGACAAAACCGAAGTCCGCTATCGCGGCCCCAACGTCACGCCCGGCTACTGGCGAATGCCAGAAGAAACCGCAGAGTCGTTTGACGAAGAAGGCTTTTTCAAGACCGGCGATGCCGTGCTCTGGATCAATCCCGAGAACAAACACCTGGGTCTGAAATTCGATGGCCGCATTGCCGAAGACTTCAAGCTGGCCACAGGCACTTTTGTGAGCGTGGGCCCGATGCGGGGCAAGATCATTGCGGCTGGCGCACCTTATGTGCAAGACGTGGTCCTCACCGGTCTGAACATGAAGGAAGTGGGGGCGATGGTGTTTCCCACTGCGGCATTGCGGGGCCTCAGTGGCCTTGCCGATTCAGCCCCCATGGCCGATGTGGTGAAGTCGGCACCCGTGTTGGCGCATTTCCAAAAACTGGTGGACACGCTGGCTCAATCAGCAACCGGCAGCGCCAATCGCATCGCCAGGTTGTGCGTGCTGGCCGATCCGCCATCGCTGGACAAGGGGGAAGTCACCGACAAAGGCTCCATCAACCAGCGCGCGGTGCTCAAGCACCGCGATGCCATCGTTCAGGCCCTGCACGCAGGTACCCAACCGGGCACGGTGTTGCCCCAAGCCCATTGAACCATGCCTAAAACAGTTGTTCACAAAGTTGAAGTGACCTTTGGCGATTGCGATCCGGCTGGGATTGTGTTTTTCCCCAACTTCAGCCGCTGGATGGACACCTCGTCGCTGAATTTCTTCATGCGATGCGGCGTGCCCCCTTGGCGTGAGCTCGTGAAAACGCGCGGCATCATCGGTACCCCACTTTTGGAAATCCACACCAAATTTCTCAAGACCGCCACCTACGGCCAAACCCTTGAGGTGCACACCAGCGTCACCGAGTGGCGCAACAAAGTGTTCATCCACGACCACCAAATTCGACGCGGCGACGATTTGATTTGCCAGGGCACTGAAACCCGAGCGTTTTGCATCCGACATCCCGACGACCCCGACCGCATCCAGGTGATCGCACCGCCTGCGGACATCATTGCCCTGTGCAGCTGAATGTCAGCTCAATTTCCCCACCCTGATTTCCAACCCCACTTCATTTCCACAAGGAGGAGACCCATGAAGCTGAAGAAATCCCTGATGGCCTTGGCACTCGGTGCCACCATGACCACGGCCGCATTGGCCGACATCAACATCGGCGTGACTTTGTCGCTCACCGGTGGCGGCGCTGCATTGGGCCTGCCCATGCAAACCATGCTCAAGGCCTTCCCCCAGAGCATTGCCGGTGAAAAAGTCAACCTCATCATCCTGGACGACGCCTCCGATCCCGGCAAGGCTGCCCAAAACGCCCGCCGTTTTGTGACGCAAGACAAAGTCGACGTGATTTTTGGTGGCAACCTGACGCCGACCACCGCTGCGGTTTCGCCCATCGCCACCGAAGCCAAAACCGTTCAGATCACGGGCGCTCCCTCCAAGGACGGCCCGTTTGTTTACGTCATGCCCCAGGGCTTTGACGTGATGGCCCACGCCATGATGCAACACATCAAATCCAAAGGCATCAAAACCATGGGCTTCATCGGTTATGCCGATGGCTACGGCGAAGGCTGGCTCAAGGCCATGGAGCCGTTGCTGCAGCAAGCCAACATCAAGATGTTGGAAGTCGAGCGCTTTGCCCGCACCGACACCAGCGTCACGCCTCAGGCCCTCAAACTCGTGGCCGCCAAACCCGACGCCATTTTGGTGGTGGCTTCTGGCTCCATCGCCCCCATGCCTGAAATCGCTTTGCGCGAGCGCGGCTACAAAGGCATCATGTACCAAACCCATGGTGCAGCCAGCCCCGACCTGATCCGCATTGGCGGCAAAACGGTGGAAGGCACATTTGTGGTGTCCGGCCCCGCCATCTTTGCTGAGGACCTTCCTGACAGCCATCCTTCCAAAGCCGCCTCTGTGGCCTTTGCCAAGAAGTTCCGCGAACTCACTGGCAAGCCTCAGCTGAGCCCCTTCGCTGGTCACTCCAACGACTTCATGCTGGTGATGGAAAAAGCCGTTCCCTTGGCCATGAAAAAAGGCAAGCCCGGTACCGAGGCTTTCCGCATCGCGCTGCGTGACACCCTGGACACCATGGGCCGCACACCCATCTCTCATGGTGTGATGAACTGGACCAAGGATGACCACTGGGGTTACACCAACGAGACCGGCATCATGACGGTGGTTAAAGACGGCAACTTCCAAGTGCTGAAGTAAATCCAACTCTGACACGGACCCTTTCATGGACTTCACCATTGCCGGCATGTTGGCCGTTGACGGCCTGACCAACGGCGCCATTTACGCCTTATTGGGCCTGGCCACCGTCATGGTGTTCGCCGTGACCCGTGTCATCTTCATCCCTCAGGGTGAGTTCGTCGCTTTTGGCGCGCTCACCCTGGCGATGTTCATCAACCGCACCGTGCCGGGCACGGTGTGGCTTTTGTTGCTCATGGCCTTGGTGGTGGCTTTGCAGGAGCTTGCAGAATCCATCAAGCTTGGCGCTCCCCTGCGTCAGATGATCAAAGTGACGGTCTCACCGCTGGTGATCCCCGCACTGCTTGGCGGCGTGTCCATCTGGGCTGCTCCCCAAGAAATTCCCCTCTGGTCTCAGGTCTTGCTCAGCCTTGCGCTGGTGACCGCCATGGGCCCGCTTTTATACCGACTGGCCTACCAGTCGCTCGAATCCTCTACGCCCCTGGTGCTGCTGATCGTCTCAGTGGGCGTTCACTTTGCCCTGACTGGCCTGGCCTTGCTCTTCTTTGGTCCCGAGGGCTATCGCAATCCGGCTTTTTGGGATGACCGCTTCAGTTTGGCTGGCGTCCCCATCAATGGTCAGGCACTGATCATTTTTGGGGCGGCTTTGGTGTTCATCCTGGCGCTGTGGTTTTTCTTTGGCAACACCCTGTTTGGCAAAGCCTTGCGTGCCACGGCCATCAACCGCAATGGCGCGCGCCTCATGGGCATCTCCAGCCACACGGCTGGCCAACTCACCTTCACCTTGGCGGCTTTCATTGGTGCTTTGTCGGGTTTGCTGATTGGCCCGACCACCACGGTGTTGTTTGACTCGGGATTTCTCATCGGCCTCAAAGGATTTGTGGCGGCCGTGATTGCAGGTCTGGGCAGCTACCCCGGTGCCTTGCTCGTGGCCTTGGGCGTTGGCTTGGTGGAAGCCTTCAGCTCGTTTTGGGCCAGCGCCTTCAAAGAGGTCGTGGTGTTCGCCCTGATTCTTCCTGCCCTGTGGCTGCGTTCGCGCCACGCCGTTGACGATGACGAGGACCATTGAGATGAGCCGCTTGCGTTCTTACAGTTTGCTGCTGGTGTTGCTCGCCATTGTGGTGGCCTCGCTCCTGCCCCTGCCCGCCTTCTGGGTGGCCCAACTCAACTACATTGGTCTGTTTGCCCTCACCACACTGGGCTTGGTCTTGCTGACCGGTGTGGCTGGTCTCACCTCATTTGGTCAAGCCGCTTTCGTCGGCATTGGTGCGTACACCGCCGCTTGGTGCGCCTTGAACCTCGGCTGGTCACCCTTGCTCACCTTGCTGTTGGGTGTGGTGATCACCGCAGTGAGCGCCTGGGTGATCGGTCGCATCACTCTGCGCCTGTCGGGCCACTACCTGCCTTTGGCCACCATTGCTTGGGGCTTGTCGCTCTACTACCTGATGGGCAACCTCGAAGCCTTGGGCAAATACGATGGGCTCGTTGGCCTCAAAAGCCTGACGCTGATGGGCCAAGAAATCGGTCAAGGCCAAGGCTTTTTTGCGGTGAGCTGGGTGCTGTTGTGGATCGCCACCGCGGCGCTCACCTTCTTGCTGGACTCACGCCCAGGTCGTGCCATTCGCGCGCTCAAAGACGGTCGCCAGATGGCCGAGGCCATGGGCGTAGACACTTTTTCATACAAGGTCACGGTGTTTGTCATCGCGGCGGTTCTGG
>JBEAMY010000191.1:0-6813 GCA_041165725.1 Pseudomonadota bacterium | reverse complement strand
GGCGGCAACGGTCACTTCGTCGCCGCGCAGGCTGAGCGCGCGCACCAGGGGCTCGGACATGATGGCGTCGCCCACCCACTGAGGCGCAATCACCAGACTGCGACGGGGCCGTTCGTGGGTGTCGCTCACCTGATCGAGACGGGGTTGGGCGGATCAGTGGGCCGAGACGTGAACGCCTTCGGGCAACTGGTAGCGCGTGCCACAGTAAGGGCACTGGGCCTTGCCCGTTCTCGCCACATCCAGAAAAACCTTGGGGTGGCTGTTCCACAAGGCCATGTCGGCCTTGGGGTTGGGACAAAACACACCGCCATGACCGTTGAGGTCCTGGGGCTGAACGATGACCGGTTCTTTCATGACCACTCTCGCAAATCGGTTCAGGCCACGGGCGTGAGCCAGTGGGCGTACTTGGGGTTGCGTCCTCCCACGATGTCGAAGAACGCGGTCTGGATTTTTTCGGTGATGGGCCCTCGGCTGCCCGCACCGATCTCGATGCGGTCGAGTTCGCGAATGGGCGTGACCTCTGCTGCTGTGCCGGTGAAGAAGGCCTCGTCGGCGATGTAGATTTCATCGCGGGTGATGCGCTTTTGAACGATCTCCAGGCCAAGGTCTTTGGCAATGTGGAACACCGTGTTGCGGGTGATGCCATTGAGCGCGCCGGCCGACAGGTCGGGGGTGTAGATGACGCCGCCCTTGATCACAAAAATGTTTTCACCAGCGCCCTCGGACACAAAGCCAGCGCTGTCGAGCAGCAGGGCTTCGTCGTAGCCCTCTTCGGTGGCTTCCATGTTGGCGAGGATGGAGTTGGTGTAGTTGCTCACCGCCTTGGCCTGCGTCATGGTGATGTTGACGTGGTGGCGGGTGTAGCTGCTGGTCTTGACGCGAATGCCGCGCTTCATGCCTTCGTCGCCAAGGTAGGCGCCCCAGGCCCAGGCAGCGACCATGATGTGAATGGTGTTGCCCTTGGGGGAAACGCCCAGTTTTTCGGAGCCCACCCAAGTGAGTGGACGGATGTAACCGCTTTCGAGATGGTTTTCGCGGATCACCTGTCGCTGGGCCTCATTGACCTGCTCTTTGGTGAAAGGCAACTTCATGCGCAAAATTTTCGCGCTGTTGAAAAAGCGCTCGGTGTGTTCTTGCAAACGGAAAATGGCCGTGCCCTGCGCCGTTTTGTAGGCCCGTACACCTTCAAAGGCCCCACAGCCGTAGTGCAGGGTATGAGTCAGCACATGAATCTTGGCATCGCGCCAATCCACCAGCTGACCATCCATCCAAATCTTGCCGTCACGATCGGACAAGGGAGGGGGCATTGCAGTCATCGCATTTCCTTTCTTGAACCACCCGATCAAACCGGGTTGGCTTCGCTATCACGGGGCAGAAAAATCCATTCTATTCGCGAGCCCAAGCCATGGCGTCTTCGACCCTGGCGATGGGCACCACGCGCAAACCCTCGATGGGCTTTTTGGGGGCATTGGCCGCTGGAACCAGCGCCGTTGAGAACCCCAGCTTGGCGGCTTCCCTGAGGCGCTCTTGGCCTCTGGGGGCAGGGCGAACCTCGCCAGCCAGGCCCACTTCACCAAAAGCGACCACGCCCTTGGCAAAGGGTTTATTTCGCAAGCTGCTGTGAATCGCCAACAACACCGCCAGATCGGCTGCCGGCTCGCTGATGCGAACACCGCCCACGGCATTGACGAAAACGTCTTGGTCCATGCACGCCACACCGGCGTGTCGGTGCAGCACAGCCAACAACATCGCCAGGCGGTCGCGCTCCAAGCCCACGGACAGCCTGCGTGGCGATGGGCCCGCGACATCGAGCAAAGCTTGGATTTCGACCAGCAAGGGCCGTGTGCCTTCAAGGGTGACGAGCACACAACTGCCCGGCACCGGTTCGGCATGCTGGCTGAGAAAAATCGCGCTGGGGTTGCTCACCCCTTTAAGGCCTTTTTCGGTCATGGCAAACACGCCAATCTCGTTGACCGCACCAAAGCGGTTTTTGATGGCCCGAATCAAGCGGTGGCTGGAATGCGTGTCGCCCTCGAAATACAGCACGGTGTCGACCATGTGCTCCAAAACTCGTGGCCCCGCCAACGCGCCCTCTTTGGTGACATGGCCCACCAAAACCACGGTGACGTTGTCGCGCTTGGCCATGCGCGTGAGCATGGCCGCGCACTCGCGCACCTGCGCCACCGAACCGGGTGCAGAGCTGAGCTGATCGGAAAACACGGTTTGGATCGAATCGATGACGACCAGTTGAGGCTTTTGGGCATGAACCGTGGCTTGGATGACTTCCAGTTGGGTTTCTGCCATGACCGGCACATCGCTTTGGCCCAAGCCCAGGCGCTGGGCCCGCAATGACACCTGAGCGGCAGATTCTTCGCCAGTGACATAAAGGGTGCTCAGGCCCGCGCGCTGCAATCCATCGAGCGCCTGCAACAACAAGGTGGACTTGCCGATTCCCGGATCGCCACCGATGAGCACCACACCGCCCGGCACCACACCGCCGCCCAACACGCGATCGAGTTCGTCGTGGCCCGTGGGATGGCGTGCGATGTCAGCCGCTTGAATGCGATTGAGGGGCTGCACCTGACTGGCTGGGGCCAAAGAGGAGGAAGACTGGGCATAGCGGTGCTTGCTGGGCGCGGTTGAAGCACTGGCGGTTTCTTCCAGCGTGTTCCATTCGCCGCAATGCGGGCACTTGCCCAGCCACTGCAGGCTGATGCCCCCGCACTCGCTGCACACAAACTGGGTTTTGTCTTTCGCCATGCGGGTGAGTGTAGTCGCGCAGCATTGGGCTCAGCCAAGCCAAAACTGAAATCCAAATGACGTCCTCAGCAACGGACTCAATTGGTGGAGAATTGCCAGCTCTTCCTTTGATTCGCCTTGCTTGTCTTGCGTCTTAGACCCTGTGACCGCTTCCGCTCAGCCCCTGTCCACACCTTCGCCCACGATGACCGCCGACGAGCGGCGCTCGGGCGTCTCGCTGGCCCTGATCTATGCCTTTCGCATGCTGGGCCTGTTCATGGTGTTGCCGGTGTTTGCACTTGAAGCGCGCCATTACCCGGGGGGCGAGTCCAGCACTGCAGTGGGCCTCGCATTGGGGGCATATGGTTTGGTGCAAGCCGTGTTGCAAATCCCTTTTGGCATGGCCGCTGACCGCTGGGGCCGCAAGCGGGTGATCGTGCTGGGCCTGGGGCTTTTTGCGTTGGGCAGCGTGGTGGGTTTGCTGGCCAACCACATTTGGCTGCTCGGACTGGGCCGCGCCTTGCAAGGCGGCGGCGCCATTTCTGCAGCGGTAACGGCTTTGCTGGCCGACCAAACCCGCGACATGGTCCGCACCAAAGGCATGGCGTTGATTGGGGCCAGCATTGGGCTTTCCTTTGCGCTTTCTTTGGTGGTTGGCCCCTTGCTGGCAGCACAGGGTGGCCTGAGCCTGATCTTTGGCGTGACGGCCGTGCTGGCCTTGTTGGCCATCTGGGTGGTCTTGCGAATCACCCCAGCTGAGCCCCCTTTGCCCAAATCGCACGCCTCAGAGCAGCCCCGATTTCTTTTTTTGCTGACCAAACCCGATTTGCTCAGGCTCAACATCGGCGTGTTCATGCTGTATGCCGTGCAGATTGCGACTTGGGTGGCTTTGCCCGGCCTTTTGCTCCAAGCTGGCGTGGCCGCTCCCGATCAAGCCTGGGTTTATTTGCCCGCCGTCTTGCTGTCGTTTGCCGTGATGGGCGCAGGCCTTTTCAGGCTGGAACGCAAGGGCTGGCTCAAACCCGTCTTTTTGTTGAGCATCGTGTTGGTGCTGGGGATCGAACTGGCTTGGTCCGAGTTGGCGCGCAACGATCACGGCCTGCTCAACGCCTGGTTCATGGGCGTGCTGTTGCTGGTGTTTTTCTGCGGCTTTAATGTGCTGGAAGCCACCCAACCCAGTCTGGCCTCGCGCTGGGCCCCGCTGAACTCACGGGGTGCGACCCTGGGGATTTACAACACCCTTCAGTCGCTGGGCATCTTCACCGGTGGCGCATTGGGCGGCTGGATGGTTCAGGCGATGGGGCACTCCGCGCTCTTTTTGGTCAATGCAGTTTTGTTGGGGCTGTGGTTCATGGCTGCACTGCACATGCCTCAGGTACCGGGCACACATCAGAGTGGGAAATCGGACACCTGAACCGGGTGCAGGTCCCTACATGCGGGTCGAACGCCCACCCCCCATAATCACACCCATTCCCGTTTTTTCATTCAATTCTTCAGTGCGAGGTAGGCATGGCATCCGTTAACAAAGTCATCATCGTGGGCAACCTGGGCGCAGACCCCGAAACCCGTTACCTGCCCAGTGGCGACGCCGTCACCACGATTCGCGTGGCCACCACCGACCGCTACAAAGACAAACAAACCGGCGAGCAAAAAGAAGCCACCGAGTGGCACCGCATCAGCTTTTTTGGCAAGCTGGCTGAGATCGCAGGCCAGTATTTGAAAAAAGGCTCTCAGGTGTATGTCGAAGGCTCTTTGCGCACGCGCAAGTACACCGATAAGGACGGCGTCGAAAAATACGCCACCGACATCCGTGCCGACAGCATGCAAATGTTGGGTAGCCGCCAAGGCATGGGCGGTGGCGATGGCGGCGGCAGCGAAGGCGCTTACAGCCGCCCGGCCAAACCCGCTGCCTCAGGAGGCGGTTCTGCCCCATCGCGTTCGTCAGCGCCAGCCAAATCTGGCTTTGACGACATGGACGACGACATTCCTTTTTAAGCCCCTTGTCCTTGGCGCCGGTTCAATCGGATCCAAGCTGCGTCAAGCTCCAGTGCGCGCTCATGGATTCGCCGGGGGCCAACACCCGCACTCCTAAATCCTCTGGCTCAAGGCCGCGGTTTTGTGCCAGCAAATTGAGCGCGTTATTGACATGACTCACCGGCTCGATGGCCACGTCCGTGCGCTCGGGCCGAGTGAACACCACCAAGTGCCTGAGGCTCGAATCGATGCGCCAGTGTCCTGCAGGGCTGGTCAATTCCGCCTGTCCCGACCAGCCATCAAAGCAGTGGTCGATGTCCAAAGCCTCAACCGGCGCATCAAGGCCAGAATGCGGCAAGGCGCGGGTAGGGAGCTTGTCTTCGCCCATTTCCCATCGGTGCTGTGCCGCAAAACGCAGACGCATACCGGCTTGTTTGGCAAAGAACGGATGCCAGCCCAAGCCCACGGGTGCAGGGCGGTCGTCTTGGTTGGTGATGGAAAGCGTCATGCTCAAACCCTCTGGGCGCAGCTGAATGGTTTGCGAGGCATCGTAGGCAAAAGGCCAACCGGGTTCGCGCCGGTGCTCGTGGCTGAGGAGCACGCTGAACTCCTCTTGGTCCAGCACTTCCCAGGCACGCTGCCACCCAATGCCGTGAATGGCATGGGCCTCGGCCCCGTTGTTGCGAATGAGGGGGTGGCTGGTGCCTTGCCACTGCAAGACCGCTTGGCTCAAGCGATTTGAAAACGGCACCAGCACATAGCAAGCCGACTCGCGGGCCGAGGTGATGCCACCCGACCCCGGAGAGCGCATCACCGGCACATCGCCATGCCACAAGCCCGCCAAGCAACCGCCCAGCGCGGGAACCACTTCGCAACGCCATGGGCCGTTGCTGAGGATGAGTGGGTTGTTCATGTCACCTCTTTGGTCTTTGACGCCATTTTGGCGGTAATGACTTGCTCCTCCTTGTCCCGCTTATGATTCTGATCAGGTGATTTGGATTTGGATTTGGAGTTGTCATGTACACCTATTATGGTTTTCGTCGTTCTGCCCTTGCTTGCGCCTTGATGAGCGCGTTCGGATTCTTTGCCACTCAGGCCCAAGCCGGTCGCCCTTTGGATGTGGACGATGCTGGCGTGAACGCCAAAGGCAATGGCCACGTAGAGTTGTGGAGCACACGGGGGGCTGACGGTTCACGCACTTGGTCGGTGGCACCGGCGTTTGCGCCCATCGATGGGTTTGAGTTGGCCTACGTCAGGGCTGCTGATCAATCCACACAAGACACCGGTCACACCCTGCAATTCAAGGGCTTGATCACACCCTCGAATGAAAACGGGTGCAATCAGGCGGCCACGGTGGGCATCACCCGCCGCAACCACGACCTCGCTGGTGCTCGCTACGGCTGGCTGATCAACACATGCAACCAAAGCTGGGGTTCGTGGCACACCAACATCGGAGCCACGCAAGATTACTCCGAGTCCTACAACAAGCCCCTTGCGGCCATGGCGTTGGAATTCTCAGGATTTCCTGTCGTGCCGCACATTCAGTGGATTGCACAAAAGCAAGCCATGCCGCAATTTGGTCTTGGCGTTCGCAAGGCCCTCACCGATCAGTTTCAGATTGACGGTAGTTTCTCGCGACAAGGTGGTCAGTCCATCTGGACCTTGGGCACCAAGTTCAGCTTCTGAAACTTCACGCGCTGAACTTTGTACGGTTCACAGTGACCCAAAAAAAAGCCCACCGCTTGGGTGGGCCAACCAAGGATTCCGGAAACTCGGTTCAGCGGTTGTAGGCGCTTTCGCCGTGTGAGCTGATGTCCAGGCCTTCGCGTTCTTCTTCTTCGGCCACACGCAGACCCACGACCATGTCGGTGATCTTGTAGGCGATGAAGGACACCACGGCAGACCACACCACGGTGATCAAGACGGCTTGGAACTGGACCCACACCTGAGCAGGAATGCTGTACTCGGCAGACGCCGCATTGGCCACGTAATCGAAGATGCCTGCGCCGCCCAGTGATGGCGATGCGAACACGCCGGTGAGCAAAGCACCCAAGATGCCACCCACGCCGTGAACGCCAAACACGTCCAGCGAGTCGTCAG
>JBEAMY010000190.1:0-3455 GCA_041165725.1 Pseudomonadota bacterium | reverse complement strand
ATGCAATCACAGCGTGTGCTGATTTCGCAGCTGATGGGGTCAAAGGAGGAGTTTCCTCGCAACATCAAGGCCTTGAAATCGCTCACGGCTGTCGATCACGGTTTGTCTCGCAGCTGCTCTTTGTCGGCAACTTGGCAATTGCACACGAGGTGAAAACCCGGATCAGCGATAGCGATGGACAGAATTTGTGAATAGGCCCTGAAGCAAGCTGATTCTCAAGCCAGCTTGACCAACATTTGGGTGATCTTGTCGATGGGCAGGTGTTCGTCCTCGACCATGCATCCCACCATGGAAAAAAAAGTTTTATCGAGCGCCTTGCGCGCAGCCGCCATTTGCTGAGCGATCTTTTCGCAATCGGCGTCCTCGTCCATGAGTTTGCGAATGCCCCTGAGTTGACCCTCAACCCTGGCCAGTCTTGCTGATAGGTCTTTTTTCCGGGTTGGATTTTTGAGCGTGGTCATGAGCGTTCTCCGTGCTGGCGCATCACTGAGTGCGATGGATGGGCGATTCTAGGGATCGGTCTGGTCAATCCCGATCTCATTTTTTTTCATTTTCCCGAATTGACAACTATACCCCCCGGGGTATAGTTGGCGGCTTTGATCAACCCTGGAGGACGCGTCATGCAAACCTACGAACCGCGCCCGTTCTGGCATCCGCTTTTTGCGGGCATCGTGCTGGGTCTGGTGCTATTTCTGACTTTTCTGCTCACCGGTCACGGTTTGGGCGCAACGGGCTTCACCACGCGACTGGTGGTTTGGCTGGGCCTTGGTGTTGCCCCCGACGCAACGATGGGCAACGAGTACCTCGGTGGCATGGCCGAATCCGGCAATCCTTTGTCTTCCTGGATCACCTGGCAAGTGATCGGGGTGGTGATCGGCGCCTTTTTGTCAGCCCGTTTGGCTGGGCGCTTTCGCATCCAGATTGACGGGCAACGCACGGTAGGAACACCCAAACGCCTGTTCTGGGCTGCGGTCGGCGGCCTCATCGCTGGCTTTGGCGCACGTGTGTCTGCGGGTTGCACCAGTGGACTGGGGCTTTCTGGCGCGGCCACGCTGTCGCTTGCGGGCTTTGTGTTCCTCGGCACTTTTTTTGTCGCTGGCCTCATCGCCACTCGACTCATCAAGGGAGTGAAATGACATGGAAATCATCACAGGCTTGATCTGCGGTTTGTTGTTTGGATGGGTTCTTGAGCGTTCTGGTTTTGGCAGCCCCGGCAAACTCACCGCCCAATTTCGTCTGACCGATTGGTCGGTGCTCAAGGTGATGTTCACCGCCATCGTCGTGGCCGCCATCGGCATGACTCTGGCCGAATCCCTGGGATGGATCGCCGCTGACGCTTTGTTTGTTCCGCCCGCTGTTTTGGGGGCGGCCGCTTTGGGCGGGGTGCTGGTTGGGGCCGGTTTTGCAATTGGGGGCTACTGCCCCGGCACCTCCATGGTGGGCGCAGTTTCTGGCCGCATTGACGCTTGGGTGTTTTTGCTGGGCTTGCTGGTGGGCACGGTGACCTTTGCAGTTGGCTTTGACTGGGTTGCAGGTCTCACCGAAGCTGGCGACTTTGCGGGCGGGGACACCTTGGCTCAGGTTCTGGGCGTCAGCCCATGGATCATCAACGCCGTGCTCGTGGCTGCGGTGGTGGCGGTCTTCAAAGTCGGCACGATGTTCGAGTCCAAAGGTCACGGTGCCGTGACGGCCGCTCAGGCCGTCGAGGGCACCAGCCCCGACATGTCTTGATGCCTTCTTCGACCCATTTTTGAAAGGAAAACTTCCATGACTTCTCGTTCAACACCTCGCGCTACGCGCACGACCCGCGCGACCCGCGCCTTGGCCATCATGGCCGCCGTGGGTGCACTCGCCGCAGCACCTTTGGCTCAGGCCTCTGAAAAGCCCGCCGCCGAAGGTGCCAAAGCTTCTCAGGCCAAAAAATCAGATAACCCTTGCGGCCCTTCCAATCCCTGCGGCCCCAAGCGCCGCAAAAAACAACAAGACTGATGCAGCCATGGAAAGTGGCGATGGTTTGCTCACGGTCTACGACCATTACGCCCGTCAGGGCGTGAGTCTGGCGACCGCTGCGCTGGCAGGTGCGGACGAGTTCCGCGCTTGGCAGCACCATCCCGAGCACGACGCCATCGATCGCTTGAATGGCACACGGTTTTATTACCACGCACACGCGGGCGAGCAGCCCGCCTTCAAGGGCGAGCATGGACACTTCCATGTGTTTGCCCAAGCGGGGCAGGAGCGAAGTGCGCACGCCAATTTTGTGCATCTGGTTGCCATTTCCATAGACCCGCAGGGCACGCCCCTGGGTCTTTTCACCACCAACGGTTGGGTCACGGGTGAGCGCCACTTGGGCCTCAAACCCTTGCTGGCCTTGCTCAAGGCATTCAGGTTGCAAGTGCGGGGCCGATTGGCACCCGTCGCACGGTGGATTGAAGCCCTCATCCACTGGCAACAGCCTGCCATTGCCCAATTGATCCGCGAGCGCGAAGCTCTGTTGCTCACTCATCCACAAGGCTTGAAGAAGGCCTGGGACGACACGGCTTGCCATGTCACCAGCCAACACGCCTTGCCGCATTTCTGGTCCTCACTCATCAAGGAGTCATCATGAGGTTTTCTGTCCGTCATGCTTGCGTTGCCCTTCTGGGCGTGTTCATGGGATTCGGTGCCATGGCGCTGACGTTGCCTGGACCTGTGGTCGAGGCCGATTGGCTGATCGCCAATAAACATCAGGTGCAAATCCTGGAAGTTCGCGCCGATGTGAAAAGCTTCACTGGCACAGCTGAGCTGGCCACCGACAAAGCCAGCGGGCTCAAGCAAGTGGTCGAAGTGGGAGGACGCATCCCCGGTGCTTTGGCCATCGACTTTGGCAAGATCCGCGTCACTCGCAAGATGGGTGAGTTGAACGTGCCTGCAATGATTCCTGAACAAGCCGCATTTCAATCGCTGGTTCAGGCTGCCGGCGTTCAAGCTGGCAAGCCCATTGTGATCGTCCCCATGGGCCTTGAAACCGACGATGTGGACCAAGCCTTGCGCCTGTACTGGCAATTCAAGGTCTATGGCGAAGATCAGGTCGCGGTGCTCAACGGCGGCACTGCGGCATGGTTGTTGGCCGGTCAATCCACCGCACCCGAAGCCTTGAGCACCAAAACGGGCAACTGGGTTTCCACTGCGGTGCGCATGCAATGGGTTGCAGACTCCGAGGATGCGGCCAAAGCCATTGACAACAAGCAGCAACTCATTGATGCACGCGCGGCGACGCAATATCACGGCTTGGTTTTGCGCAAAGGCGTGTTGACCCCCGGTCACATCGCTGGTGCGAAATCTGTGACGCCTGACTTGCTCACCTACAACAAGCAAGGCGCCGCATTTTTGTACTCGCCCAAGGTCTACAACGGTTTGTTTCAGCAAATGGGCGTCTCTAGCCAACAAGCCACGATTGCTTACTGCAACACCGGCCA
>JBEAMY010000189.1:0-2647 GCA_041165725.1 Pseudomonadota bacterium | reverse complement strand
GCACCAAGTCTGCAATCTGGGAACCCACGCCAATGCCCCAGGCGTACACCGCTTGCTGGATGGCGCCTGCTTCTTTGAGCGAAATCATCACACCGGAGTAAAACTTTTCCCACACGCGGGGCACGGCGGTGAACACCGTGGGCGCGATCTCGCGCACGTTCTCGGGAATGGTTTCCGGGTTTTCTACGAAATTGAGCTTGGCGCCGGTGTAGAGGGCGAAGTACTCGCCGCCCATGCGCTCGGCAATGTGGCACAGGGGCAAAAAGCACATGCACTCGTCGCCCTCATGGCGTGAGATCAGGGTGTTGTAGCCTCTGGCTGTATAGATGAGGCCAGAGTGGGCATGCATGGCGCCTTTGGGCTTGCCCGTGGTGCCTGAGGTGTAAACCAGAATGGCCAAGTCTTGAGGCGTTACCGCCGCCGAACGCTGGGCCAACATGTCGGGATGGGCTGCACCATGGGCACGGCCCAGTTCACGCAAATCGTCCAAGCTGATCACACCGGGGTCGTTCAGGTGGTGCAGGCCCTCCATGTCGAAAACAACAATTTTTTGAAGCTTGGGAAGGTGCTCGCGAACCTCCAAGGCCTTGTCAAGCTGCTCGTCGTCTTCCACAAAGAGCACCACGGTGGAGGAGTCTTCGCAGAGGTATTGGACTTGGGCGGCTGCATCGGTGGGATAAATGCCATTGCAAACCCCGCCGCAACTCAGGACAGCCAAATCGGACAACACCCACTCCACCTTGGTGTTGGAAAGAATGGATGCGGTGTGCTGATGACCAAAACCCAGGGCGAGTAAACCATTGCCGATTTCAGAAACGGCTTTGGCGGTTTGATCCCAGGTCCAACTGCGCCACAAGCCAAACTCTTTTTGGCGAAGCCACACATTGGGGCCACGTGCCTTGACGGCATTCCAAAACAGAGCGGGAACGGTCTCGCCCGCCATGACCACGTCATGGTTGGGTTGGATGTGGGAAAGGTTCCAGAGGTTGCTCATGGGTCAGCGCCAATTTTTCTTTTTCTTCCAGCGTCGCTCGGCACGAACGCCTTCTTGTTTCATGCCCAAGTAGAACTCTTTGATGTCGTCCTTTTCTCGGAGCTGGGCACACGTGTCTTCCATCACGATGCGGCCGTTTTCAAGTACATATCCATAGTCGGCAGCGTTGAGGGCCATGTTGGCGTTTTGCTCAACCAGCAAGATGGTGGTGCCGCGCTCACGGTTGATGCGCACGACGATTTCAAAAATGTCTTTGGTGAGCTTGGGACTGAGGCCCAAGCTGGGTTCGTCAAGCAAGATCAGTTGTGGGTTGGCCATGAGGGCGCGGCTGATGGCCAGCATTTGCTGTTGCCCGCCAGACAACAAGCCAGCATCTTGATCGGCCCGTTCTTTCAAGATGGGGAAGTAGGTGAACACAGCTTCCATGTCACGGGACACCGAGTCGCGGTCTTTGCGGGTGTAAGCCCCCATCATGAGGTTGTGTCTCACCGAGAGCAGCGGAAAGACCTCACGGCCTTCGGGCACATGCATGAGACCGCGTTGCACCACGTCGGCCGGGTTCATGGCGGTGATCTTCTCGCCGTTGAACTCAATCGAGCCTTTGTTGGGGTCGAGGATGCCACTGATGGTTTTCAAGATGGTGGTTTTCCCCGCACCATTGCTGCCCAACACAGTGGCGATTTCGCCAGCGCGAACTTTGAGGCTCACACCACGTATGGCTTTGATGGGCCCGTAAGCACTTTCCACGTTGAGGAGTTTCAACATGGCGTCTTGATCGACGTTGGTCGCGGAGGTCGGATCGTTGCTCATGCCGACCTCCGATCGGGTTCTCGCCTGAGGCTGGAAACATCGTCGATGGAGCCCAAATAAGCTTCGATCACATCGGGATGCGACTGGACTTCAGCCGGAGTGCCCAAGGCCAGGACTTCGCCTTGGCTCATGGCGAGTACCCGGTCAGAGACTTTGGACACCAGCGTCATGTCGTGTTCAACCATCAACACAGTGATGCCCAACAAATGTTTGATGTCGGAAATCCAGAACGCCATGTCTTCGGTCTCTTCCACGTTCAAACCTGAAGAGGGTTCGTCCAGCAAAAGCAGTTGAGGCTCTGTGCACAAGGCGCGGGCGAGTTCGATGACTTTGCGAACGCCGTAGGGCAAACCAGCCACCATGGCATCGCGATGATGTTGCAGGTCCAGGAAGTCGATCACTTGTTCGACTTTTTCGCGGGCACGGATTTCGGCATCGCGAACGCGCGGGGTGAAGAGCAGGTCGCTCCATAAACTGGTTTCACGGTGCGTGTGGCGACCAATGAGCAAGTTCTGCAAGACGGTCGCGTGCTCAAACAATTCGATGTTCTGGAAGGTGCGAGCGATGCCTAGGCCAGCAATCTCGTGCGGTGCCACTTGGCTCATTGACTTCCCTCGGTAGCTGACTTCGCCACTGGTGGGAACGTAAATGCCGCTGATGAGGTTGAAGACGGTGGTCTTGCCCGCGCCGTTGGGCCCGATCAAGGTGAAGACTTCGCCTTGCTTGACATCAAAGCTCACCTGATTAACAGCCAGCACACCGCCAAAGCGCATGCACAACTGGTTGGCCGATAAAAGCGTGTCGCTGCTCATTTGAGTCGATCCGATTTCTGAAAACTCTTCT
>JBEAMY010000188.1:0-5794 GCA_041165725.1 Pseudomonadota bacterium | reverse complement strand
AGGGTTCAGCACCAAAAATACCCACTTGCAAAGAAATCTGATCAGGGCTGATGCCTTGGCGCTCAAACTCTTCGGCCAGGACCAAGGCGTATGAAGGCGTGACCATGATGAGGTCGGGTCTGAAGTCGGTGATGAGCTGAACTTGTTTCTCGGTTTGTCCACCGGACATGGGAACCACCGTGCAACCCAAGCGTTCTGCGCCGTAATGTGCGCCCAAACCACCAGTGAACAAGCCATAGCCGTAGGCCACGTGAATGATGTCTCCCGCCCGTCCGCCCGAGGCACGGATGGATCGGGCCACCAAATCGGCCCAATGGTCGATGTCGCGCTGGGTATAACCAACCACTGTGGGCTTGCCCGTTGTTCCCGATGAGGCATGGATGCGAACGACTTGCTCACGCGGCACAGCAAAGAGACCGAAGGGGTAGTTCTCACGCAAATCGGCTTTGGTCGTGAAGGGGAACTTGGCCAAGTCGGACAAGGTCTTGAGGTCGTCGGGATGCACGCCCGCCTCATCAAACTTGCGTTTGTAATGCGGCACCTGGTGGTAGGTGCGCGACAAGGTGTCTTTCAGACGTTGCAACTGCAAGGCGGCAATCTCGTCTCGGCTGGCGGTTTCGATGGGGTCGAGTTCGCCGGGGCGCGGTTGCTTGACGGGCATGGCTGGGACTCCGTTCTAGGGTCAGGTTGCGGCTGCGAGTCCAGAGAGGACGTCGCCTTGGATGCGATGGCTTTTGCCTCGGAACAAGGCCACAGTGGCTCCGCCCCGAATGCGCACGGTGATGTCATACACGCCAGTGCGCCCCGTCACCGAGCGCTCTTCGGCTTGGGCTTCGAGCACATCGCCTTCACGTGCTGGCGCGAGAAAGTCGATGTGGCAGGCCGAAGCCACAGCGTTGATGTTGTAGCTGTTGCAGGCATAGGCAAACGCGCTGTCGGCCAGCGTGAAGATGAGCCCGCCATGGCAAATGTGGTGGCCATTGGTCATGTCGGCGCGAACCGACATCGAGATGACAGCACGTCCCGGCGAGATGTGCTCAAGCACCATGCCCAAGGCATGCGTGGCGGCGTCACGCGACCACATGGCTTCAGCAACGGCCTGAGCCAATTCTTGGGGATCAGTAGGGGCGGGGACTGTTGCCGGGGGTGAGTTTGGTGTCTTCAATTTGATACAAATATTCGGAGTGTTTCCGAATTATGCGTATCAGACGGGTCGGCTGTATCCGTGTAAACCCGTGTCACCGGCTGGGTAAAAACCGTTTTTTCAAAATGGGCCCCGCCTTGGGCACGCTGCCATCCGAGAGCTGGAAAAAGTGGTCGAGGTGCAACTCAGAGGCCACCAGGGTTCTGGCGTAAATCGAACGGCAAAGATCGCGTGCGCTGTGGCCAGGCCAATCGGCTGGCAACAGCTCCTGGGGCAATTCAGGATCGCGCAGCAAGAGGCGGCGGTAGTCGTGGATCAGCAAAATCCTCAATTCCAAGGCCAGATCGGGGCTCAAAGCCTCAGCACCTTGCGCAAGGATTTCCTCCCAAATCGGGCGGTATGTGGCGTCGAATTGTCGATATCTGCCGGCAAGATCCCTTAAATCCCAGGCTTTGGCAACCACGTCGCGGTCTGAGAGCGTGCGAGGGGCATCGAGTTGCTGGGTTTGAAGCGGCAAGAGGGCATGAAGGTGCGCGCCCAGGCCTGAACTGCCCAGGCTGTCCATCACCGACTTGAGGTCAGCGCTGGGGTGAACAAACTTGCCCTGACCCAGATCGCCAAAACCCTGCCAAAACAGGGCGCGGCGCAAGGGCTCGCGCGCTTTGGCGGGCAAATCGCCCACCAAGAGCAACAGCCGCCACTGGTGGTCCCAGCGAGGTGATTCCGAGGCATAGATGTGCTGGCTGGCTTGCAAAAACAGGGCTTCACCAGCAGGGGTGAGGTGGTAGTCGGTTCGACGGCCTTGGGCCTGGGTGCTCAACCATTCCTCTTTAAGGAGGCGAAACACGGTGGTTCGCACCAGACGCTCGTTCAGTCCCAAAGGCGCGAGCAGGCGGATGAGGCTGCCCAGCCAGATTTGCCCGCCCCGTGGCAAGACCACATCGCCAAACACCGAGGTGATGAGCGAGCCCGATTGCATGCGCACCAGACCGCGAAAGTCATCCAGCCGCTGTTGTAGAACCGGGAAGGCCAAATCGCTCATGGAGGGGGCTCAGTAAGCCTCGACTTTGTCCACCGTGATCGAATAGCCCGAGACGCCCCAATCGGTGTTGCTGCGCTGGACCTGAATGGTGCCGTAGACCCAAAGCGGCAACATCATTTGCACACCATCGAGGTAACGCGTTGCTTTGGCATGAACGATTTGATTGGCGGGCGGTGGCGGCGTGTGGATGCAGGCTCCGAAATAGGGCACCAGCAAAAATTCTTTAACGCGTTCGCCCTTGCGCTCAAGAGGAATGGCAAATCCAGCGATGCGGATTTTCTGACCATTGAGGCTTTCATTCACGGGCGCAGTGTCCCAAACCTCGCGCATTTTTTTGAGCAAGGCATCGGCTTGGGGATCAGAGTCTTGTAATTTTGAAAGGTCAAACCCTTTGAAAGATTTGGACGGGTCCCATCCTTTAGGCACCAATCCTTGCCATTTGATTTCAGTCCAATTTTGAGCGTGAGCTTGAACTTGGGGAGAAGGCGACAAACCCAGGGCCAGGTTCAGACCTAGGCCCAAGACCATCACAGCGAGCATCGATGCCCAAGCATTGACTGCCCGTTTCGCCCTCGTTAGCCACATTTCATTCATTCCTCAACTCCTTGGCATCAAGCCGTCTGTGAGCGACATTTTCCATGCGCGCCATCCGGGCAAAAGGCTAAAGACCACACCGGTGATGAGAACCGCCGCCATCAATTCCCATTCTCCGGTCTCTGGCCAACCCGGTAGCAGGCGAATGCCCATCTCAGCCATGGCCCATGGCGCCAGCAACCTGAGCGCCACTTCGCGCAACACCATGCCAACGATCAATCCAATCAGCGTCACCCAGGTGCCTTCAAGCATCACCAAAACCATCAGCTTCAAGGGCGAAGCCCCAAGCGCGCGCATCACCGCCAATTCGCGCCGACGCTCATTGAGGCCAGCAAGCAAGGTGCCCATCAATCCGGCCAGGCCAACGGCAGTGACCATCCACGCCATGGCTTTAAGACTGCGTTCGAATTGAGCCAACATGGCCCAGAGTTCATCCAAAGCCACACCGGGCATCACTGCTTGAACGGCTTCGCCGGGCATGTCGTTCCATTGCCGCTGGACCTTGAACACATCGCTGCGTCGCTTGAGGCCCACCAGCACGGCATTCAGATTCTTGGGCTGGAGCTGGAATTTGCGAACCATATCGGCTGGGATGTGCATGCCGGGCAGGGGCGCGCCACCCATCCAGTCCAAATGCAAAGCCGTGATGGATTCCAAGTTCATCCAAATGCTGCGGTCCATTGGCGTGGCGGTGGGCGCAAGAATGCCAACCACCGTCACCGGTTTGTCGTCATGTTCGAGTGCGCCGACCTCTGCCATGCCATGAGCAACGATCAAGGACTGACCCAGCTTGAGCTTCAAACGCTGTGCAACCTCGTGTCCCACCACGGCTTCAAAGTGTGATGAGAAAAGGCGGCCCTGAGCCAATCTCAAAGGTTCTTCTTCGCCGTGCTGAAGGTGAGTGAGCGCATCAGCGGTGGTGCCCACCACCGGGAATCCCGCCACGCTGTCGCCCAAGAGCAAAGGGGCCGTCCAAGCCACTGCGGGGTGCTCATTCAATTTCTCATAGGCAGACCAAGACAAGGTGTGGGGCACGCTGCCCACATGGAATACCGATTGCAAGACCAGCGCCACGCCACTGCTGCGCGGACCGACCACCAGGTCAACGCCCGAGACCGATTGCATGAAACTGTTGCGCGTGTCTTGCCTGACGCGCTCCATGAGCAACAAGAGGCAAGTGGCCAATGCCACCGCCAGCACCGTGACCGACAGTGTGAAGCGCCTGGCCCAGGCGCTGAGCATGGCCAATCTGAACAAACTCATGGGCTCACCCCTTGGCGCAACTCAAGCGATTGCAAGTCGGGCAAAGACACGCAGCGATCAAAGTGCGAGCTCAGTCGCTCATCGTGGCTGACGAAGACCAAGGTGCTTTTCTGCGCCTTGCATGCCTGATCAAGCAGTTCGATGAACAGATCCTGATGGGCAGCATCCAGGGCTGAGGTGGGCTCATCCGCAATGATGAGCGGCGGGTTTCCAAAGAGTGCGCGTGCTGCGGCCACCCTTTGCTGTTGACCCACAGAGAGTTGCCCGGCAGGGCGAAGCCATTCATGCTCACTGAGCCCCAGTGCCTCTAAGCCTTCTTTCGCTGAACGGTTTGCATCGGCAATGCGCTGGCGTCGGGCGTAATTCCATTGCAGGGCTAGCAAGACGTTGTCCAGCCCAGAAAGCCAGGGTAGCAAGTTGAACTGCTGGAAGATGAACCCGATTTGCTCGCCTCGAAAACGGTCGCGCTGACTGGGGCTGAGCTCACACAGGTCTTGCCCCAAGACCTTCACCTTGCCTTGTTTTGGCATGACCACTGCACCCAATAGGGTGAGCAAAGTGCTCTTGCCGCAGCCGCTGGGGCCATGCAAAAAAATGCGTTCACCAGTGGCCACTTGCCAAGAGGGGATGTCCAACACCCATCCGGATTGACCCGCCCAGCTGAACTTCACCCCCGAAAGCTCAATGGCCAGGTCGGTCACTTTGCAGAGCCTGTTGTCCAAATGGGTTTTTGAGGGGTGAGTTTGGTCATGCCCTGGCCTTTGGCTGTGACATGCACCAATTCGATTCGCCTTAAACGCTTGAAACGCTCAAACAATTGGGTTTGAAGCTGGTCCAGGGCTTGAGGTCGCTCGCATTGCCATAAATAGGTGATGACCACGTCGGTGTGCTCCGATTTGCCCCAGCTGGGCAAGGTGGTCTTGGGGGCTTGGGCCTTGCAAGCGGCAGAAGCTGGCATGCGCCACAGGGCATCGGTTTGACTGAGATCGGTCAATGCCTGATTCCAACGCTGTTTCTCATTTTCGCTGCGAGGCGCGCGTTCAAATCCCACCAGTATTTCCATGGGCAAAGTCAGTTCCAGGTTCAGACTGCCTTCATTCAGACTCATTTGAGCCTGGGCTTCGCCGTGGGTGTGTGAAAAAGCAAGCGGAGAGAAGGCACAACACACGACCAAGGTCATGGTTTGCAAAGCAATAACAATCGGTCTCATTGATCAGGTTCCTTATTCAAGGCTTTAAAGCTTAACGCATCATTCAATCTTGAGCATGAAAAAAGCGCCCAGGGTGGGCGCTTTTCAAAATCAGAGAAAAAAGATCACTTGCTCTTGAGGAATTCAGCGGATTGCTCCTTCACCACCTTGTTGACTTCGTCACCGTAAGCAGAGATCCATTCGGATTGGGGAACCCACTTGCTGCCATCCCACATGTCGATGCGGGTGCGCCCACCGCCGCCATGGTCTTGTGCCGTGACCGTCACTGGCGCGATCAACCCATTGGCGTCAAAGTTGCGCAAGCTCTCCAAACCCTTTTTGATTTTTTCTGAGTTCAGAGGCATGCCTGATTGCTTGATGGCCAAGCGCACGCCTTCAAAAGCGGTTGAGTACATGGCAAGACCAGTGTTGTAGTAAATGTCATCCAGGTTCTTGCGGTCGCCATTGCCTTTGCCTTTATCGTAGAGCTCAGCAATGATGGCCTTTTTCAAGGGGTGGTCGTTGCCGCCCACCACGTTGGTGCCACGCTTCATGCCCTTGG
>JBEAMY010000187.1:0-3489 GCA_041165725.1 Pseudomonadota bacterium | reverse complement strand
CCACTTTGCCTGACCCATGATTCATCACCGTTTTTTACTCAGCCATCCCGCCCATTTCATTGCCCTGGGGTTTGGCAGCGGCCTGTCGTGGTGGGGTCCGGGTACGGTGGGCACCTTGTGGGCCTGGGTGTCCTACATGGCCATGGACTTTTGGCTCAGCCCCGCGCAAATCGGCTGGGTCTTGCTGGCCGCCTTGCCCATTGGCTGGTGGGCCAGCACCGTCACCGCCGAGCACTTGGTCGATGCCGACCCCTCGGCCATCGTCATCGACGAGATCGTGGCCTTTTGGGCGGTGCTGTGGATTTGGATGCCCGCGGGCTTGTGGGGGCAGGTCGCCGCCTTTTCGCTCTTTAGAACCTTTGATGTGCTCAAGCCCGGTCCTGTGCGCTGGGTGGATCGGTATTTCCATGGATGGGGTTGGCGCGGGGGATTTGGCATCATGGCCGACGACATCGTTGCCGGTTTCATGACTTTGCTGATCCTTGCTTTTTGGCAAGCCACCCAATGAACTCTTCTTCTCCAATTGACCTCGTGCGGTCTTTGTCCGATTTGCTGTTGCACCATGGCTGGATGCTCGTGACTGCAGAGAGCTGCACCGGAGGCCTCATCGCTGCCGCCTGTACCGACAAGGCGGGCTCCAGCGATTGGTTCGAGCGCGGTTTTGTCACCTACTCCAACGAAGCCAAACACGAGTCTTTGGGCGTGGCCAACGCCCTCATCGAACGCGATGGCGCAGTGAGCGAAAGCGTGGCCAGGGCCATGGCTTTAGGCGCATTGCGCCAATCCGCGGCTCAGGTTTCTTTGGCCGTCACCGGCATCGCTGGCCCCGGCGGCGGCAGCGCCGACAAACCTGTGGGAACCGTGTGGTTTGCATGGGCCATGCCGGGCGATTCGGGCCCCACCTTGGGCGCTGAAACCGCATGGGTCAAAACCGAACGCTGTCAATTCAAAGGTGACCGATCAGCGGTGCGCCAAGCCACCGTGGTTCATGCCCTGAGCACTTTGCTTGAATTGCTTTCACCCAAAGACACGCCTTCCAGCATCGTGTCCTGATGCGCAGTGGATGGCCACTGATTCAGCACCATCACACCAGATTGGGCCAGTCGTTTTTTCATGCGCAACACTTCGAAGTCCTTGCTGATGAGCTGAACGCCCAGCTCATGGACTGATGCATGGGCCACGGCCAAATCGACAAACTTTTGGTCATCCGGGTCTTTGCACACCCAAGGCGCGCGCGGCGCATCGGCCACGCCGGTGCTCAGGTCAAAGTGGGCCATCAACTGATCCAGACTCAGCGATTTGCGTGTCCACCGTGCGCACAAATGGGGGTAATGCAGCACGCGCAGCCATTCCTCGCGCATGGCGGGCGTGGTGAGCCAATCCACCTGCCTTGCCTGCAAGGCTTGGCGCAAGGCCTGTGCGCGGGGATCGTCAAACACCCACACATCGAGCAAGACATTGGTGTCAATCACCAGCACGTTCTAGCCCTCGGCGGTTGGACCCTGCGACCAACTCGAAGCGAAACAGTCGGCATTCGATGGGGCCGTTCCATACCGGCGTGCGGCGCGAGGCTTTCATGCGCATGCGCGCTGGCAATTCCAAATCCGGCGACAGCACCCAAGCTTGCCAGCCTGCAAAGTGTTGCTTCCAATGCGAGGCCAATCGCGCCATGAAGTCTTGTCCATCGGCCACCTGCGCATGCTGGCGCGCACCCGCCACGCCCGCAGCTTCAATGCGCTCACCATAAGGTGGGTTGAGGACCATCCAACCCGGTTGATCAATCGGAGGGTTGCGCTGCAAGGCGTCTCCTCCTCGGAAATGGGTGGCTTTCGCAACACCCGCCCGTTCGGCATTGCGCCCCGCGAAGTCAACCATGCGAAACGCCACATCGCTGCCAAAAACCGGTGCAAGTGGAGCATGAATCGCATCGCGAGCGGCTTGAACGAGGCGGCGCCATTCGTTGGCCTCAAAAGCTTGAAGCCGCTCAAAACCGAAACGGCGCATCAAACCCGGTGCCATCCCACAAGCCACTTGCGCGGCTTCAATCACCAGCGTGCCACTGCCACAGCAAGGATCGAACAAGGGCAGGCCTTGAGCACAGCCACTGGGCGCATCACCCAAAGGCTGACTCCAACCACTGAGCGCCAACAAGGCAGAGGCAAGGTTTTCTTTCAATGGGGCGTCGCCTTTGTCTTCGCGCCATCCACGCTTGAACAAAGGATCGCCCGAGGTGTCGATGGACAACTGCAACTGCGACTCTTCAAGGTGCACGTGCAAGCGCACATCGGGTCTATGGGTGTCGACGTTGGGCCGCTGACCCGTGCGATCGCGGAAACGATCGGCCACCGCATCTTTCACGCGCAATGCCGCAAAGTGAATGCTCTTCAAGGGACAGCGGTTGGCCGTGACATCCACCCGAATGCTGCGACTGACCGTGAACCAATCTTCCCAAGCCACAGCGGCAGCAGCGGCATAGACCTCGTCTTCATTGCGGTATTGGCCTTGATGCACCTCGATCAGCACGCGCTGCGCCAAGCGCGAATGCAGGTTCAGCCGCATCACACCTGGCGCATCAGTGCGCAAGCGCACACCCGTGCGCTCAATGCGCAATTGGGACTTGGGCAAACCCAGGATCTGGGTGATTTCTTGCGCGAGGACATCGGCCAGGCCCAAAGGCACCGACACATAAACAGAGAAGGGGTTCACAAGACCTTTCGCAATTGGGTCGGGGCAATCCGCATGGCCTCGCGGTACTTGGCCACGGTGCGACGGGCGCAATCAATGCCCTGCTCCTTGAGCATGTCGGCGATCTGGTTGTCCGACAGCGGTTTTTTCGGGTCCTCGCTGGCGATGAACTGCTTGATCAAGGCCCGCACCGCAGTGCTCGATGCACTGTGTCCGCTCTCGGTGCCCAAACCCGAACCGAAAAAGTATTTCAACTCAAAGGTGCCCAAAGGTGTGGCCATGAACTTGGCTGTGGTCACTCGGGAAATGGTGGACTCGTGCATGCCCAATTCATCGGCAATTTCTCGCAAGACCATGGGCTTCATGGCGAGTTCGCCATGCATGAAGAAAGAGCGCTGACGCTGCAAGATGGCTTCGCTCACGCGCAAGATGGTGTCAAAGCGTTGCTGGATGTTCTTGATCATCCAGCGGGCCTCTTGCAAGCGCTGCTGCAAACCCGTTGCGGCATCCGACTTGCCTGCACCCTTGAGTGCGTTGGCGTAGTGGTCGTTGACCTTGAGCTTGGGCATCACATCGGGATTGAGTTGCACCTTAAAGCGCATGAGGCCGTTGCGATCCACGCCGCTGCGCGTGACGATGACGTCGGGGATGACTTCTTGGCCCTGCACATCGACAAAGCGACGGCCGGGCTTGGGTTCAAGCCGTGCAATCAAGGCCACGGCTGCTTTGACCCGCGCTTCACTGGCCGCCACCAACTGGGCGAGTTTTTTGATGTCGCGTTTGGCCAAAAGCGTCAGGGGTTGC
>JBEAMY010000186.1:0-13418 GCA_041165725.1 Pseudomonadota bacterium | reverse complement strand
GTTCAGGCTTACACCTTATTTGCTCACGATGGCGAAGTGATGCCGTTATCGCTGTTGAGCCAACAAGTGCCAGCCTCTGGCACACGAGCCATGAAGCCCGAGGTGGCCCAGCGCATGCGCGGCATGCTGGCGCTTGCGACCAGCGAGCGTGGCACGGCCCCCAAAGCCCAGACGGTGGGTTATTCGGTGGGTGGCAAGACGGGCACAGCGCGCAAACTTGATGGCAAGACGTATTCCACCTCCAAGTACCGTGGAGTGTTTGTGGGCCTTGCGCCGATTGACCAACCCCGTTTGGTGGTGGGTGTGATGATCGACAACCCCAAGGGCGTTTACTTTGGGGGCGAGACCGCTGCACCGGTGTTCAGTCAAGTGGTTCAGCAAACGCTTCGCCTCATGGGTGTTGCGCCCGACAAAGCCATACAGCCCATGCTGGTGACGCAAAAGTCAGGGGACAGCGAATGACACTGACCCTTTTGCAAACGCCCACCCAAGCCGCCGACTGGTTGCGCTCGCGGGTCACTGGTGATCTGCAAGGCGACAGCCGCCGAGTTCGTTCCGGCGATGGCTTTCTGGCATGGCCGGGACGTCGTCACGATGCCCGCGAAGATTTGGCTGGCGTCTTTGCTCAAGGTGCTTCGGCCTGTGTCGTCGAACATCATGGTTTGTCGGCCCGCACCCAAGAGGCAGCTGCGCGACATCAGGTGGCAAGCTACGAACAGCTCAAATCAGCCAGCGGTTGGATTGCCGATGCCTTTTATGGTCACCCCAGTCGCAACCTGCCGGTGATTGCGGTCACCGGCACCAATGGCAAAACCTCCATCACTTGGTGGTTGAGTCACGTGCTCTCGACTTTACAAAAGCCCTGCATGGCAGTGGGCACCTTGGGTTTGGGTCAAGTGCAGTCTTCACCCGAGGCCAGTCAGCTCAGCTTGCGTGACGAGGCTGGTCACGAGGGCCTGACCACTCCCGATGCGATTGGCTTGCACCGTCAACTCAGGCGCTGGCTCGATCAAGGCGTTCAGGCTTGTGCGATGGAAGCCTCTTCAATCGGTTTGGCTGAGCAACGCCTTGCTGGCCTGAAGGTTCACACCGCGGTCTTCAGCAACCTCACGCCCGATCACTTGGATTACCACGGCAACCTTGAGGTCTATGGCCAAGCCAAAGCCAGTTTGTTTGACGCGCCAGGCTTGAAAGTGGCGGTCATCGCGGTGGATCAAGCCTTTGGTCAAGAACTGGCTCATCGCATCAAGACCCAAAGGCCAGAGGTCGACCTTTGGACCGTCAGTGCGCAATCATTCGGTGACGCCAAGGCGGCGGCACGGGTTCAACTGCGCTCGCTGCAAGTGCGCGCTCATGATGCACATCAGCATCTGGTCTTTGAATCAGATGGACAGACGCATGACATGCTCACGCCTTTGATGGGTCGCTTCAACGTCGACAACCTGCTGTTGGTTTGGGCGGTGTTGATGGCCTGGGGTCAATCGTCAAAGCCTGCTCTTGAAGCCCTGCAAGCCTTGCGCCCTGTTCCGGGTCGCATGCAACGCCTGGGTGGCTCAGGCAAACCCCATGTGGTGGTCGACTATGCCCACACACCGGATGCCGTCAACAAGGTGCTCACCGAAGTCAATCGCTTGGCTGCATTGAGCACGGGTCGGGTGATCACGGTGCTGGGTTGCGGCGGTGACCGCGATGCCAGCAAGCGCCCCCTCATGGCGCAAGAGGCTCAGCAACTCAGCCATCGGTTTTGGCTCACCAGTGACAACCCCCGCAGCGAAGATCCCGAGGCCATCGCCCGCGACATGCTGGCGGGGTTGAACGACCAACAAGGTTTGACCATTGAATTGCAACGCGACAAAGCCATCGCCCAAGCGATTGCCCAGGCCACGGCCAAAGACTGGGTGGTGATTGCAGGCAAGGGTCATGAAGCCTATCAAGAGGTTCAAGGGGTTCGTCATCCCTTTTCAGATGAGCGGCACGCGCAAGCCGCGTTGAACCAGTGGAGGGCCGCATGAACGCCGCACTCGCCTGGACGCTCAACGATGTGCAAAGCCTTTTGCCCTCGGCGCAGATCAGGCCTGCTGGCCCATGGCGTGCCATCGATAGGGTGTGCACCGACAGCCGCGAGGTTCAAGCAGGCGATTGCTTTGTGGCGCTCAAGGGCGAACGATTTGACGGACATGCACACGTTCAGGCCGCGATTGCAGCCGGTGCGGTTGCCGTCCTGGTCGAACAAGATTTGGATGTGGATGCCAAGGTCACTGTGATTCGTGTGGCACAAACCCGACTTGCTTTGGGCGAATGGGCAGCCGCTTGGCGCCGTCGCTGGGGCAAGCCCTTGCTGGCTGTGACTGGCTCCAACGGCAAGACCACCGTCACTCAAATGGTCGCATCGATTTTGCGCGCTGGCTACGGTGAAGCGGCGTTGGCCACGCAAGGCAATTTCAACAACGACATCGGTGTGCCCTTGACGCTATTGCGCTTGCGCGAGCAACACGAGGTGGCCGTATTGGAGTTGGGCATGAACCATCCAGGCGAGATCGCACAAATTGCGGCCTGGGCAGCTCCCGATGCGGTGCTGGTCAATAACGCGCAACGCGAGCATCAGGAATTCATGAAGTCGGTCGAGGCCGTGGCGCGAGAAAACGCCAGCGCTTTTGAACACCTTAGTGCCCAAGGGTGTGCAGTGTTTCCTGCGGACGATGCCTTCAGCAATTTGTGGCAATCGCTGGCTGGCGCACGCTCCGTGCGCCGCTTTGGTGCAGGCGGTGAGGTCGACATGGTCAGGCACCGATGGGTGGATGACCACTGGGTGATGAGCTTGGTGTCGCCACTTGGCCCGCTCAATGTCAAGTTGCACCTCGCGGGTGAACACAATCTGCGCAATGCCCAAGCGGCGGTGGCCTTGGCCTTGTCGGCTCCGGTGTCACTCAAGCAAATCGTCGACGGACTTGAAGCTTTCCGCGCCATCCGTGGTCGCTCCGAGTTGATCGATCTGGACTGGCAGGGTCATCGGGTGAAATTGTTCAACGACACCTACAACGCCAATCCCGATTCGGTTTGTGCTGCCATCGACACCTTGTCGGCTCTGCCCGGCCCACGCTTGCTGGTGCTGGGCGACATGGGCGAAGTGGGCGATCAAGGCGAGGCCTTCCATCGCGAGGTGGGCGAGCATGCGCGACAGCGCGGCATTGATCAGGTCTTCACCCTGGGCGACTTGAGCCGTCACACCAGCGGTGACCTTGCGCAAGGGCGTCACTTCGACAGCATGGCCGAGCTTGAACAAGCCGTGGTGGCCACGATGAAGCAACTGGGCTCACTCGTGGTCAAGGGATCGCGCTTCATGCGCATGGAGCAACTGGTGGCGCAGTTGGTGGCCCAAACTGGCCGTGGCGATCAACGGGAGGTCTCATGCTGCTGAACCTGGCTCAATGGTTGCAAGCCCACTTCGAGGACTTGGGTTTTTTGCGCGTGTTCCAGTACCTGACCTTCCGAGCCGTCATGGCCGCAATGACCGCTTTGCTCATCGGCCTGATCGCCGGGCCTTGGGTGATCCGTAAGTTGGCTGAACTCAAAATGGGTCAACCCATTCGCAGCTACGGCGTGAGCGAGCACCTCGCTAAGTCGGGCACACCCACCATGGGCGGAGTGTTGATCCTGTTTGCGATTGCCGTCTCGACCTTGTTGTGGTTCGACTGGTCCAACCGTTTTGTCTGGGTGGTGATGGCGGTGACTTTGGGCATGGGAGCCATCGGTTGGGTCGACGACTGGCGCAAAGTCGTTCGCAAAGACCCCGAGGGCATGCGCTCACGTGAAAAATACTTTTGGCAATCCCTGATTGGCGGTCTGGCTGCGCTGTATTTGGTGTTCAGCATTTCTGAAAACAGCAACTGGCGTGTGATGGAGTTGTTCTTCTCCTGGGTGAGCTCGGGTTTTGACGTGAACTTGCCACCCAAGGCCAATCTGATGTTGCCCTTCTTCAAACAAGTCAGCTATCCGCTGGGCGTGCTGGGCTTTGTGATCCTCACCTATTTGGTGATCGTGGGCTCCAGCAATGCTGTGAACCTCACCGATGGTTTAGATGGCTTGGCCATCATGCCGGTGATCATGGTGGGCTCTGCACTGGGCGTCTTTGCTTACGTCAGTGGCAACGCGGTGTATTCCAAATACCTGATCCTTCCACACATCCCTGGCGCAGGTGAGTTGCTCATCTTCTGTGCCGCCATGGCAGGTGCAGGACTGGCCTTTTTGTGGTTCAACACCCATCCTGCCCAAGTCTTCATGGGCGATGTGGGCGCACTGGCTTTGGGCGGTGCACTGGGCACCATTGCTGTCATTGTTAGGCAAGAAATCGTCCTCGCTGTGATGGGTGGCATTTTTGTGGTGGAAGCCCTCTCGGTGATGGCCCAAGTCGCTTACTTCAAATACACCAAGCGCCGTTTTGGTGAAGGTCGTCGCATTTTGAAAATGGCGCCCTTGCACCATCACTTCGAAAAAAGCGGTTGGAAAGAAACCCAGGTGGTGGTTCGGTTCTGGATCATCACCATGCTCTTGTGTTTGGTGGGCTTGTCCACCCTGAAGCTCAGATGATGGAAGCCAACGCACACGTTCTCATCCTTGGCCTGGGCGACTCTGGGCTGTCCATGGTGCGCTGGTGCCTGAAACAAGGCGCCAGGGTGAGCGTTGCTGACGACAGACCCGCACCACCGCACGCGGATGCAGTGACTGAACTCAAAGCAGAGTTTGGTGATCGCCTGACCCTGAAAGTGGGCAGTCCGATGGACGCCAGCCTGATCGAGGGCAGCGATGTGCGAGCGGTCTTCAAAAGCCCAGGACTGCCCCCGTCCAAGATCGCAGCCGTCTGGCAGGCTGCTCAAGCCATGGGCCTTTGGGTGGGCACAGAGTTGACCCTGTTCCAAGCGGCCCTCAACGAACTTCAGCAAACCCAGTCGTATGCGCCTCAAATCCTTGCCATCACTGGGACCAATGGCAAAACCACAGTGACCCAGCTCACCACCCAACTCGTTGAGCGTTCAGGCGCACGGGTGGCGATGGCGGGCAATGTGGGGCCTTGCCTCATGGACACCTTGCTCAAGGTTCTCCACGAATTGCCCGAGGTTTGGATATTGGAGCTCTCCAGTTTTCAACTCGATGAAGTCAAAGACTTCAAGCCCACCGCAGCCACTGTGCTCAACATCACTCAAGATCATTTGGACTGGCACGGCGACATGCAAGCCTATGCGAAGGCCAAGTTCAACATCTTTGGCTCTGGCGCAATGGCCCTCTTGCCGCGCCACGACCCCTTGGTGATGGCTTGGCTGCCCGCTGCACAAGAAGCCGCCAAAAAAGCCAAACAAGTTGTGTCGGTTCAAACCTTTGGCCCCGACATGCCCACACAGCCTGGTGATTGGGGCTTGGAGGAAGTCAACGGCATGTCCTGGCTGGTTCGCGCACATCCTGCAGATGAAACCATCAAGCGGCGCAAGAACGATGAAGAACCTGAGTTGCACATCCAGCGCCTCATGCCCGCCGATGCGTTGCGAATCCGTGGCCGGCACAATGCTTTAAACGCCTTGGCGGCATTGGCTTTGGCCTTGAGCACTGGGCGTGGCATGGCGGCCATGTTGTATGGACTTCGCGAATACGGCGGTGAGCCACATCGCACCCAATCGGTGGCGGTGATCAACGAGGTTCACTACATCGATGACTCCAAAGGCACCAACGTTGGCGCGACCGTTGCGGCGCTGCAAGGTTTGGGAGTGCAGCAAAGTTTGGTTGTCATCATGGGGGGCGATGGCAAGGGACAAGACTTCTCGCCCTTGCTGGAGCCGGTCCGTGATCACGTGCGCGCGGTGGTGCTGCTGGGACAAGATGCCAAAGCCATTGAGGCCGCCATCAAACCCTCGGGCGTGGACATTCACCATGCGGTGGATTTGCCCGAGGCCGTTCGCCGCGCCGCGCGGTGTGCTGTGGCAGGAGACGCTGTGTTGCTCTCGCCAGCTTGTGCGAGCCTGGACATGTTCCGCAACTACGTTCACCGCGCCCAAGTTTTCGTGCAGGCCGTGAACGAATTGGGCGAGGAGGGCTTGGGCTCATGAGCACCTTGGTCGAACGCTTGCGCCAATGGTGGCCCAACAAGGCCAGCGAACCCACCGTGGACGAACTGCCTGTTCGTTTGCACGGCGAAGAATTTGCGCGCACCAAGGCCTCGCCGGTCAGCATCCGAAGTTTTGATCCTTCGCTGTTGCTGGCCTTGCTCACTTTGCTGGCCTTGGGCTTGGTCATGGTGTACTCGGCATCGATTGCCATGGCCGACAACCCGCGCGTGGGTGGAAAGCTCAGCCCGTCTTTCTATTTGGTTCGGCACATCATCTCTTTGGGCTTGGCCTTTGTCGCCGCCTTGCTGGTGTTTCAAATTCCCATGAGCGTTTGGGAACGCTGGGCCCCATGGGTCTTCATCGCTTCTTTGGTCTTGCTCATTTTGGTGCTGGTGCCCTTCATCGGCAAAGGCGTCAATGGGGCAAGGCGTTGGTTGTCTTTTGGGGTGATCAATTTCCAGCCTTCCGAATTTGCCAAGTTGGGTGTGCTCATGTACACGGCCAACTACATGGTGCGAAAAATGGAAGTCAAAGAGCGCTTTTTCCGCGCTGTATTGCCCATTGCCGCCGCCATTGGTGTGGTCGGTTTGTTGCTGCTGGCCGAACCCGACATGGGCGCCTTCATGGTGATTGCCGTGATCGCCATGGGCATTCTTTTCTTGGGTGGTGTGAACGCCACCATGTTCTTCCTCAATGCATTCTTGTTGTTGATCATCTTCGTGGCGATCATTGCCTCATCTTCATGGCGGCGAGAGCGAATCTTTGCCTATCTTGATCCATGGACCGAAGAAAACGCCCTGGGCAAAGGCTATCAACTCTCTCATGCCCTCATTGCATTGGGCCGCGGCGAATGGACAGGCGTGGGCTTGGGTGGAAGCATTGAGAAATTGCATTGGTTACCAGAGGCTCACACCGACTTTTTGCTTGCCGTCATCGGTGAGGAATTTGGCTTCATCGGCGTGTCCTTGGTGATTTTGGTCTTCATGTGGTTGACCCGACGCATCATGTACATCGGCCGCCAAGCCATGGCCATGGAACGCCTCTTCTCTGGCCTCGTGGCTCAGGGCATTGCCATCTGGATTGGCTTTCAGGCTTTCATCAACATTGGCGTGAACTTGGGCGCTTTGCCGACCAAAGGCTTGACCTTGCCCTTCATGAGCTTTGGTGGTTCAGCCATGATGTTCAACCTGATTTGCATGGCGATCGTGCTGAGGGTGGACCACGAGAACCGAGTGATGATGCATGGAGGCCGTCGATGAGCGCCTCGGTGATGATCATGGCAGGTGGAACCGGCGGACACATCTTCCCAGCTCTTGCTGTTGCTGAGGCATTGCGTCAAAAGGGCTGGCAAGTGAGTTGGCTGGGTGGCCCACCACCCAGCATGGAAAGCAGAGTCGTTGCCAGCCATGGCTTTGATTGGGTGGCACTGGACTTTGGCGGTGTGCGTGGCAAGGGTTTGGGCACTTGGCTGCGTTTGCCTTGGCGCTTGATCAAAGCCTTGTACGCCAGCGCACAAGTGATTCGTCAGCGCAGGCCCGATGTCTTGGTTGGTTTCGGTGGTTACATCAGTTTCACCACAGGTCTGATGGGCGCGCTGCTTGGGCGACCCCTGGTGCTGCATGAGCAAAACGCCATCGCAGGGACTGCCAACCGTTGGCTGGCGCGATGGGCGAGCAAGCGAATGTGCGCTTTCCCCAATGCCTTGCCCCGCAGCGAGTGGGTGGGTAACCCATTGCGCGAGGCCTTCTTGAAAGTGCCCGAGCCCCAAGTGCGCTATGTCCAACGTCAAGGTCCACTGCGCATCTTGGTCGTGGGTGGAAGTTTGGGGGCCACTGCACTCAATGAACGTGTGCCCAGCGCTTTGGCTTTGATTCCCGAACGCGAGCGTCCCTTGGTGGTTCACCAAAGCGGCGAAAAACACCTGGCTGAATTGAATCGCCTCTATGAACAGAATGGCGTTCAAGGCGAACTCAAAGCCTTCATCGACGACATGGCCGGCGAAATGGCGCGCGCAGACCTCGTCATCGCCCGCTCTGGTGCCAGCACCGTGACCGAAGTGGCCGCTGTGGGTGTGGCCGCGCTGTTCGTGCCCTTCCCCCATGCGGTGGACGATCATCAAACTCGCAACGCCAGCTTCCTCGCCAACGAGAATGCCGCTTGGCTTGTGCCTCAACACGAATTGACTGCGCAGGCCTTGAGCCAATTGATGCGCAGTTGCGACCGCGAGACCTTGTCCCGCATGGCCACTAAGGCACATGGCATGGCCCAACGCGATGCCACCGAGCATTTGGTGCGCGCCTGTGAGGAGGTGGTGGCATGAAGCACGCCATCCGTCACATTCACTTTGTCGGCATCGGTGGTGTGGGCATGAGTGGCATTGCAGAAATCCTGCACAACCTGGGCTATGTGGTGTCTGGTTCTGACTTGAGCGATGGTCCTGCGCTCGAGCGTTTGCGCAACATGGGCATCACCACCCATGTGGGTCATGCCAGCGCACATCAAGTCGGCGCCGATGCGGTGGTGACGTCCACTGCAGTCAGTCCCGACAACCCTGAGGTGGTGGCGGCCCATGCGCGATTGATTCCTGTGGTGCCTCGTGCGGTGATGCTGGCCGAGTTGATGCGACTCAAGCAAGGCGTGGCAATTGCAGGCACGCATGGCAAGACCACAACCACCAGCTTGGTCGCCAGCGTTTTGGCCGAAGCCGGGCTTGACCCAACTTTTGTGATTGGTGGTCGACTCAACAGCGCTGGCGCCAACGCCATGTTGGGCAAAGGCGAGCACATCGTCGTAGAGGCAGATGAAAGCGATGCGTCTTTCCTCAACCTCAATCCGGTGATGGCGGTGGTGACCAACATCGATGCCGACCACATGGACACCTATGGCCATGATTTCGCCCGCTTGCAACAGGCCTTTGTCGACTTTCTTCACCGCATGCCTTTTTACGGCGCGGCGATTTTGTGTGTGGACGATCCAGCGGTGAGGGCCATCCTGCCGCAGGTCTCGCGCCCCATCACCACCTATGGGCTGAGTGAGGATGCGCAGGTGCGAGCCAGACACATTCGTGCCGATGGCCCAAGCATGCACTTTGAGGTGACCCGAAGCAATGGCGTGACTTTGCCACCGCTGAAGGTCAAGCTCAACTTGCCCGGTGTTCACAATGTCCTCAATGCCTTGGCCGCGATTGCGGTGGCAGTGGAACTCGGCTTGCCGGATGAAGCCACCGTCAAGGCCCTTGGTGAGTTCAAGGGCGTGGGGCGTCGCTTCCAGTCGCATGGCGATTGGCCCAGCGCCGATGGCGGCCAATTTCACCTGATCGAGGACTACGGTCACCATCCCGCGGAACTCAAGGTCACTCTGGCAGCAGCCCGAGGCGCATTTCCAGGGCGCAGAGTGGTGGCCGCTTTTCAACCGCACCGCTACACGAGAACCCGTGATTGCTTTGAAGACTTCGTCAGTGTGTTGTGCGAGGCCGATGTGGTTTGGCTGACCGAGGTTTATGCCGCAGGCGAGTCGCCGATCGCCGCAGCCGATGGCCGTTCATTGGCGCGTGCCTTGCGTGTGGCCCACCAAGAGTCTTTGGTGTTTGCACCCAGTTTGGACGAACTCACGCAGTTGCTGCTCAAGTCAACGCGCGATGGCGATGTGGTCCTGTGCATGGGCGCTGGATCGATTGGTCAAATCCCGCAACGCTTCAAAGCCGTGCTGAACGCCAAGGGGGTGGGGGCATGATGCATTCCTCGATTCGCCCTCTTGACCCACAGCGCGACCGGGTGGCGGTGCTCATGGGCGGCACCTCCAGCGAGCGGGAGGTCTCGTTGATGTCAGGTCAAGGCGTGTTGCAGGCCTTGCAGAGCAAAGGGCTCCATGTTCAGGCTTTTGATCCTGGCCAGCGCCCCCTGTCCGATTTGATGGCACTGGGCATCACTCGGGTCTTCATCGCCATGCATGGACGGGGCGGCGAGGACGGCAGCTTGCAAGGCGCGCTGGAGCTGTTGGGCATTCCCTATACCGGCTCTGGTGTGATGGCCTCTGCAATTGCCATGGACAAAGTCATGACCAAGCGCATCTGGACCAGCCATGGTTTGCGCAATGCAACCAGCCGTGTTTTGAATGCGCCCGTTGACGCTGAACTTGCCGATCAGGTCTGCCAAGCACTTGGCTTGCCGCTCATCGTCAAGCCACCCCATGAAGGTTCTTCGATTGGCGTCACCAAGGTCACCCGACGAGAAGACATGGCAGCGGCCATCGCACTGTGCGAGTCTCTCGAGCCCACGGTATTGGTGGAGTCCTTCATACAAGGCCCTGAACTGACCTGTGCTGTGGTGCAAATGCCCGATGGCCTCAAGGCCATGCCCGTGATACGCATCGAAGCCCCTCAGGGTGCATACGACTATCAAAACAAGTACTTCACCGATGTGGTTCGCTACCACTGCCCCAGTGGTTTGCCCGCTGAGTTGGAGCAACAGATTCAGCACATGTCCTTGCAAGCGTTCGAGGCCCTGGGTTGCCGGGGTTGGGGCCGAGCCGACTTGATGTTGAGCGAAAAAGAGGGTCTGCCTTACCTCTTGGAAATGAACACGTCACCGGGCATGACCTCGCATTCACTGGTTCCCATGGCAGCCCGCGTGGCCGGGATGTCGTATGAGGACTTGTGCTGGCAAGTCTTGTCGACAGCCCGCTTGGACCACGACAAGAGGGGGGGCAACTGATGGCCTCTTCCATGGCAGTTCAGGTTCGCGATGAAATCCCACTGGACATTCGGCTCATGAATGCATCGGCATCGGTGGCCCAAGTCATGCTGGTGCTCTTTGTGCTGAGCGGCGCGCTCTGGTGGGGCATTCGCAATCCGTGGTTCAGCCTTCAAGCCATTCGTGTGTCTGGCGACTTCAGGCACCTCAATGCACTGACACTCAAGGCCAATGTGGTGCCCAGATTGAACGGCAATTTCTTCACCATGGACATGAGGAAGGCTCAAAAAGTATTTGAAGCTGTGCCTTGGGTGAGGCAGGCCAGTGTGTCCAGAGAGTTTCCTGGGCGCTTGCACGTTGAACTTCAAGAGCATCGCCCCATTGCGTTTTGGGGCAGCGAGCAAGACTCCAAGATGATCAACGACCACGGTGAAGTGTTTGTGGTCAACCTCGATGAGGTCGAAGACCAGACCTTGCCGCGTTTTTCTGGGCCAGATGAGCAATCTCAAGCGGTATGGCGCATGCATGGCCGTTTGCTGGTTGCCCTCAACCCGCTGAAGCTGCCAATCAAGGCCTTGAGCCTGAGCGAGCGAGGCAGTTGGTCGGTCCAGTTGGGACAGCGCGTCGTTTTGGAGTTGGGTCGCGGCGAAGAGGAAGAAGTGATCGCGCGGGTCAGGGATTTTTTGAGCAGCTTGCCCATGGTGGCAAGTCGGGT
Organism: Pseudomonadota bacterium; assembly: GCA_041165725.1. Taxonomy (GTDB): domain Bacteria; phylum Pseudomonadota; class Gammaproteobacteria; order Burkholderiales; family Burkholderiaceae_C; genus Limnohabitans. The sequence goes on along the minus strand of JBEAMY010000186.1, from coordinate 1,917 downwards.
CGGTCGCAAGGTGGATGACTTGGAATATGCCGATTTGCGGCATGCCCACGGCTACGCCATGCGACTCAAGGGCGTGCAGACCAAAGTGCCTGCACAAAAGCAAACGCATCTGTGATGAGGTGATCGATGGCTAAAGAATACAAAGATTTGGTGGTGGGACTGGACATCGGCACGCACAAGGTGATGGTCGTTGTTGCCGAAGTGCAATCGGGCGGCACGCTCAAATTGGCCGGACTTGGCATTGCCCCCAGCAGCGGCCTCAAGCGCGGCGTGGTGGTCAACATCGATGCAACGGTTCAGAGCATTCAGGCCGCCCTCAAGGAAGCCGAGTTCATGGCCGATTGCAAAATCGCCCGCGTCTATACCGGCATCACGGGCAGCCACATCCGTGGCATGAATTCGCACGGCATGGTGGCCGTCAAAGACCGTGAGGTGACCGCCACCGATGTGGCTCGTGTGGTTGAAACCGCGCGTGCCATCACCATCTCCAATGACCAGCGCCTGCTGCTGGTGGAGCCACAAGAGTTTGTGATTGACGGTCAGGATGTCAAAGAGCCCATCGGCATGAGCGGCATTCGCTTAGAGGCCAAGGTACACATCGTGACTGGCGCACAAACTGCCGCCGAGAACATCATCAAATGCGTGCGCCGCTGTGGCTTAGAGGTTGAACAACTCTTGCTCAACCCACTGGCTTCTAGCCTCTCGGTGCTGACCGCAGACGAAAAAGAATTGGGCGTGGCCCTGGTCGACATTGGCGCAGGGACCACCGATGTGGCCGTGTTCACTGGGGGTGCGATCCGTCACACCGCTGTGATTCCGATTGCTGGCGACCTCATCACCAGCGACATCGCCATGGCCTTGAGAACCCCCACCAAAGATGCAGAAGACATCAAGGTCGAGTCCGGATGCGCCAAGCAATTACTGGCCGACCCCGACATGCAAGTTGAAGTGCCCGGTCTGGGTGACCGCGGCCCACGCATGCTCAGTCGCCAAGCCCTGGCCGGTGTGATCGAACCTCGCGTTGAAGAAATTTTCACCTTGGTGCATCAGGCCATCCGCGAATCGGGTTGCGAGGAAATTTTGTCCTCGGGCATTGTGCTGACCGGAGGAAGTTCAGTCATGCCAGGCATGGTGGAGTTGGGCGAGGACATTTTCCTCAAGCCAGTTCGCAGAGGCATGCCACACCACATGAGCGCCTTGTCTGATCTGGTTTCGCAGCCTCGCGCCGCAGTCGTCATGGGCTTGCTCGAAGAAGCAAGACTGGCCCGTGTGCGAGGCCAGCGCGTTTCACAAAAGCACGGCAAGGTCAAAAACGTTTGGGGCCATGTCAAAGATTGGTTCGTGGGGAACTTCTGATGAACGATCACGTTTCCAACATTCAGGCCTTGGCCCAATCACCCCCTTGGCTGGGTGATCCACCAGATTCAAGCGTTGGTTTTTTCTCATTCAAACAAAAACATTTTTCAATTTCGGCAATTGCAACTTTTCAGGAGAGTACACATGAACATCGACATGGTTGAAGAGCGCGGATTCAATCCCGACACCCAAATCAAAGTGATCGGCGTGGGCGGTGGTGGCGGCAACGCAGTCCAGCACATGATTCGCAGCGGTGTGCGCGGCGTGGAGTTCATTTGTGCCAACACCGATGCACAGGCTTTGCGTCAAAGCAGTGCGGCCCGTACCATCCAGCTCGGTGCGGGTGGTTTGGGTGCAGGCAGCAAACCTGAGCGTGGCCTGAGTGCGGCTGAAGAAGCTCAAGATCAGATTCGTGAAGCCCTTCAGGGCGCCAACATGGTGTTCATCACCGCAGGCATGGGCGGTGGCACAGGCACAGGCGCAGCCCCTGTGGTGGCCCGCATCGCTCGCGAAATGGGCATCCTCACTGTGGGTGTGGTCACCAAGCCTTTCGATTGGGAA
>JBEAMY010000185.1:0-11378 GCA_041165725.1 Pseudomonadota bacterium | reverse complement strand
GGGCCCACCATGGCCTTGCAACTCCAGAACGTCTTCGCCGGTGTAACTGTGAGGAGCGGGGAACCACAGCATCAGCACCTGGTCTATGGGTTGATCTGCGCCATCTCGCAAGTGCATGAGGGTGGCGTGACGCGCTTGCGGTTCGCGCCCGAGTAAGCGCTGGGCCAAACCCAACAAACCCGTGGCGCTGACGCGCACCACGCCGATGGCCCCTTTGCCGCTGGCCGTGGCGACCGCCACGATGGGGTCATGACGATCAGCCAGCATGCTTAAGCGGCTTTTTTACTGAGTCACGCCCATGCTCTTGTTGATCAGCCATTGCTGAGCGATCGAGAGCACGTTGTTGGTGAGCCAGTACAACACAAGGCCCGCAGGGAAGAAGAAGAACATGATGCCAAACAACAGGGGCATGATCCACATGAGTTTGGCTTGCATGGGGTCTGGCGGCGTGGGGTTGAGCCAGGTCTGAAGCAAGGAGCTGAGCGTCATCAGGATGGGCAAGGGCCCCAGTGGCAAATTGACCCATGGCAACACCCCAAACAAGGTGTCGGGCTTGGCCAGGTCGGTGATGTAAAGCCACGGTGCGTCGCGCATCTCAACGGTGGACAACAGCACCCAGTACAAGGCGATGAAGACGGGAATCTGGATCGCGATGGGCAAGCAGCCACCAAGCGGGTTGACCTTTTCCTCGCGATAAATCTTCATCATCTCCATTTGCATTTGTTGAGGGCTGTCTTTGTAGCGCTCGCGCATCTCCATCACGCGGGGATTGATGGCCTTCATCTTGGCCATGCTGCGATAGGCCTTGGCGTTGAGCCAATAAAACACGGCCTTGATGACCACCACGAGCAAGACGATGGCCCAGCCCCAGTTGCCCACGAGGTTGTAGAGCTTGTCGAGCAGCCAAAACAATGGCTTGGCCAAGATGGTGAGCCAGCCGTAGTCTTTGACCAGTTCCAAACCGGGGTAGATGGCTTCGAGTTTTTTCTCTTCCTGTGGGCCCACATACAGTTGGGTTTGTTGTTCCACCGATTGGCCTGGTGCGATCTCAGCGGGCTTGACGATCATGCCCACGGCGTAGAGGTTGCCATCGAGTTTGCGCGCAAAGAAGTCGCGTTGTTGCTGACCTTGAATCAGCCAGGCACTGGAAAAATAGTGCTGGACCATGGCCACATAGCCAGCGGTTGAAGACTTTTCAAAACTCGCTTTGTCGTCTTTGATCTGATCGAACTCGACTTTTTGGTATTTCTTTTGTTCGGAATAAATCGCAGGGCCTGTGAAGGTGCTGTAGAAGCTGGACTCACCAAGTGGCTTGCTGTTGTCGCGCACGAGTTGCACATAGACCTGTGCCTGTTGGGGCTGTGCGCCCGTGTTTTTCAAGCGGTGCTGGATGTCGATGAGGTACTGGCCGCGTTTGATCGTGTAAACCTTGGTGAGCTCTATACCGCCTTGGTTTTCAGAGACAAATGAAAACTGAATTTCGTTTTTGCCCGTAGCAAGTGTTTTTTCGCCCTCAAAGCGCATGATGCTTTTGTGGTTGGGCAGGGCATTGGCTGTGTTGGCAGAGATCAAGCCACTTTGTGCGACATAAACATGCTGAGGCGTGTCGTTGAGCAGCACGATGTGCTTGCTGGCATCGTTGCCGTCGCGGTGAGTGAGCAGCTCAGCTTTGACCAAGGAGCCGCCAACGGGATCAAACGAGAGTTTGAGCACATCGGTGGTCACGACGATCCAGCTCTCGGCTGGTGATGCGCTGGTCGCTCCGGCGTTGCCTGCAGGCACTTGGCCGTTGGTCGCGTTGCCGTTGCCATTTGGCGCAGCGCTCGTGCTGGCTGTTGACGCTGTGGGCACGGCACTTTGCTGAGACGCTGAATTCGCAGGTGCGTTGCTTGCCTGAGCGCTAGCCTCCTTGGGTGCCGAGGGGAAGAAGGTCGCAGGTCGGCCATGGTAGATCTGCCACTGGTCCCAAAGCAGGATCATGGAGAAACCAAAAATCACCCACAGGATGGAGCGACGGAAATCATTCATGTTGTTTCTTTCGAAATCAGGGTTTGCTGCGCGCTTTGCTTTGTTGCGCGCACTTCGGGAACTGGATCACAGCCACCTTGGCACCAGGGATTGCACCGCAAAACACGCCAGCCTGCCAGCCGGGTGCCTCGCCACGCACCGTGTTGCTCCAGCGCTTGCAAGGCATAGATCGAACACGTGGGTTCAAAACGGCAAGCGGAACCCAGCCAAGGGCTCAGGAGCAATCGATAGGCTTTGACCAACGCAATGAGCACGTTTTTCATGGATGTGAACTGGTGGTGCTGGGCGTGATCGATGGGTGCGCGGTGAGGAGCAGTTGCTGAAGTTCTTGACGAACGGCTTGCTTGAGCTGGGTGGACGATGCGCTGATGAACAGGGTCCCCATGGGGCGCGTCAGCCTGAACAAATGGCGGGTGGGCAGGAGTTGGTGGGCGTGGGCCTGAATCAGGGCATCGAGCTGGCGACGGATCAGGTTGCGCGTCACCGCTTGTCGGGCATGTCGCTTGGAAACCAACACGCTGGCCCTGAGGCCCTGTTCATCGGTCTGCGCAGCCCGGTGCATCACAAAATGCGCCGATCGAGCCACCACCGTGGTCTTGAGCAGGGACTCGTGATCCTGGGCCGATTGGAGTCGCCTCACTCAAGCCCCCCGCAAGTCCAAAGACTCAGACCGCCAGGCGCTTGCGGCCTTTGGCGCGTCGGGCATTGAGCACAGAGCGGCCACCGCGGGACTTCATGCGAACCAAAAAGCCGTGCGTACGTGCGCGACGGGTCTTGGAAGGTTGGTAAGTGCGTTTCATGTTTGTTCTCAGCTATGGGGTAAAAAGCCCTTGATTATCCCTAATTTTTCCTTTTTTTGAGATGCCCCCACAGCTTTCTCAAACCTGCGCCCGCCAGGGCTTCAAATTATTTCCCAACATGTGGATAAATTTTTGATAAAGTCCTCCGCGAACCCACCGGACAATGTTTCTATCCACAGGCCTCCTTCCCCGTGACCGACGAATTCAACCGCTCTCCCGAGCCCGATCCCAATGGCCTGGCCCAAGACGATTTGTGGCTGAGCTGCGTGGACGTTTTGGCCAAGGAAATGCCCGAACAGCTCTTTCACACCTGGATTCGGCCCCTGACGGTGATGGTTTCAAACGACCACAGCAAGCTCACTTTACTGGTCGGCAATCGCTTCAAAATGGACTGGATTCGGACCCAGTATGCTCAGCGTATCCAGCGCGTGGTGCAAGAACTCTATGGCGAAGGCATTCAGGTCGAGTTTGCCCTTGCTAACAACAAGCCTATTGAAAAACCTAGAGTCTCCAGCTTCAAACCCCCAGTTCAGGGCTTATTCGAAGCCACGCCAACATGGGTGGAGCCCACGCCCGAGCCTTTCAAGTCCAGGCTGAACGCTGCCTTCACTTTTGAAAACCTGATTGAGGGTTCAGCCAACCGAATGGCGCGCGCCGCAGCCATGCACGTGGCCAGCTCGCCCGGACAGCTCTACAACCCCTTGTTCATTTATGGTGGGGTGGGCTTGGGCAAGACGCACTTGGTCCATGCGGTGGGCAATCGCCTGATTCAGGATCAGCCCAACGCCAAGGTTCTCTACATCCACGCCGAACAATTCGTTTCGGATGTTGTCAAATCCTATCAACGCAAAACTTTTGATGAATTCAAGGCCCGCTACCACTCGCTGGACCTTTTGCTGATCGATGACGTTCAGTTCTTTGCGAACAAAGATCGCACCCAAGAAGAGTTCTTCAACGCCTTTGAAGCCTTGCTGGCCAAGAAGTCTCACATCGTGATGACCAGCGACACCTACCCAAAAGGGCTTAACGACATCCACGAACGCCTGGTTTCGCGCTTTGACTCTGGCCTTACTGTGGCCATTGAGCCACCAGAACTGGAAATGCGGGTGGCCATCCTGATCAACAAGGCAGCTGCCGAAGACGCGGTGATGAGCGAAGAAGTGGCTTTTTTCGTGGCCAAAAACGTGCGCTCCAACGTGCGCGAGCTCGAAGGCGCATTGAGGAAGATCTTGGCTTACTCGCGCTTCAACCAAAAGGACATTTCCATCCAGCTGGCCAAAGAAGCCCTGCGCGACCTCTTGTCGATCCAAAACCGCCAGATTTCGGTGGAAAACATCCAGAAAACCGTGGCCGACTATTACAAGATCAAAGTCGCCGACATGTATTCCAAAAAGCGGCCTGCTTCGATTGCTCGGCCCAGACAGATCGCGATGTACCTGGCCAAAGAACTCACCCAGAAAAGCCTGCCAGAGATTGGCGAGATTTTTGGTGGGCGCGATCACACCACGGTTTTGCACGCAGTGCGCAAAATTGCCGCCGAACGCCAGCAACTGCTGGAACTCAACCAGCAGCTGCATGTGCTGGAACAAACGCTTAAAGGTTGAGCAAGATGGGCCATGAACAACCCTGTGAATCGTTTTGGGATAAGCCCCAAGTTATGCACAGCACATCGCTTTTTTTAAAAGTTGTCCTCAATCGAACAAACCCTTTCAGGCCCCAAACTCACAGGGTTCTGAAATGAAAAAGTCTTTGTCAAAACAGGTGAAAATGGCTTTGTCCACAGAGAACCACGTCCTTCTACTACCACCACTAATTTAAATCATTGTCATTTGAGAAAACAGCATGAACATCCTCAAGTCATCTCAAGAACAGGTACTGGGCGTATTGCAGTCTGTTGCAGGAATCGTCGAGCGTCGCAACACCTTGCCCATTTTGTCGAATGTGCTCATTCGCAAAACTGCCGATGAGGTTCAGTTCACCACCAGCGATCTTGAAATTCAAATTCAAACCAGTGCCAAGTTCGATGGCGATGCGGGGCAAATGGCCACTACCGTTGCAGCACGCAAACTCATCGACATCCTTCGCTCGATACCTTCGGATCAGCAAGTGACGCTGGAATCACAGCAAAACAAAATCCTCTTCAAAAGCGGCAAGAGTCGCTTCAGCTTGCAATCCATGCCTGCTGAGGACTTTCCCCTCGTACAAGAATCGGCGACTTATGGTCCCAAGTTTCAAGTGCCACAAAGCACGCTCAAGTCTTTGCTGCACTTGGTGTCCTTTTCCATGGCTGTACACGACATCCGCTACTACCTCAATGGCATTTTGTTTGTGGCAGAGGGTAAGCAGCTGAGTTTGGTTGCCACCGATGGCCATCGCTTGGCTTTTGCCAGTGCACAACTCGATGTGGAAGTGCCCAAGCAAGAGGTCATTCTTCCTCGCAAAACTGTTTTGGAATTGCAGCGTCTTCTCAGCGGTGGCGAGGGTGCGATTGAAATGCAATTTGCCAGCAACCAAGCCAAGTTTTCTTTTGAAGGCATGGTGTTTGTCACCAAGCTTGTTGAAGGCAAGTTTCCCGACTACAACCGCGTCATTCCAAAAAACCACAAGCAATCGGTCACTCTGGGACGAACAGCGCTTCAGCTGTGTTTGCAGCGCGCAGCCATTCTCACCAGCGACAAGTTCAAAGGCATTCGCCTTAATGTGGAGCCTGGCATCTTGCGTGTGGCTTCAACCAATGCCGAACAAGAAGAGGCTGTGGATGAAATTGAAATCGATTATGAAGGCGACAAAATCGAAATCGGTTTCAACGTGACGTACCTCATTGATGTGCTGAGCAACATCAGCGACGACATGATCACGATTTCATTGGCTGATGCCAACAGCTCGGCCTTGTTCACCATTCCTAGCAATGCCTTTTTCAAATACGTAGTGATGCCCATGCGCATTTGATAGCGGTGTCTCAAGCCTTGATCATCTCGATCAATCGCTGTTTGTTTTTTATTCTGTATAAAGAGATCGTTCAGACATGACCACGTCCAATCAGCCGGATGCCAGCGGATACGGCGAAAGTGCCATCCAGATCCTTGAAGGCCTTGAAGCGGTGCGCAAGCGCCCTGGCATGTACATTGGCGATACCTCCGATGGAACGGGTCTTCACCATCTGGTGTTTGAAGTCGTCGACAACTCGATTGACGAAGCCCTTGCAGGTCATTGCGATGACATCTTGGTCACCATCCATCTGGACAATTCGATCAGTGTGGTCGACAACGGTCGTGGCATCCCCACGGGTGTCAAGATGGACGACAAGCACGAGCCCAAGCGCTCGGCTGCCGAGATTGCCCTCACCGAATTGCATGCAGGCGGCAAGTTCAACCAAAACAGCTACAAAGTCTCTGGTGGTTTGCACGGTGTGGGTGTGTCGTGTGTGAACGCGCTCTCCAAATGGTTGCACCTCACGGTGCGTCGCGAAGGCAAAGTTCACAAGCTCGAATTTGCGCGCGGCTTTCTGCAAAACCGCCTTGTAGAGCAAGTCAATGGCGTTGACGTTTCGCCCATGCGTTTGGTGGGTGAAACTGAAAAGCGTGGCACCGAAGTTCACTTTCTGCCCGACACCGACATCTTTCAGCAGAACCACGACTTTCATTACGAAATCCTCAGCAAGCGATTGCGCGAACTGAGCTTTTTGAACAATGGTGTTCGCATCCGTTTGGTCGACGAGCGAACCGGCAAGAACGACGACTTCTCTGGTGCGGGTGGTGTTCGAGGCTTTGTCGAGTTCATCAATGCGGGCAAAAAAGTGTTGCACCCCAATGTCTTTTGGGCCACGGGTGAGCGCCCTGCAGAAAGCTACGGTGGCATTCCTGGCACCAGCATTGGCGTTGAAGTGGCCATGCAATGGAACGATGGCTACAACGAAAACGTTTTGTGTTTCACCAACAACATTCCCCAGCGCGATGGGGGCACGCACCTCACTGGCTTGCGTGCGGCGATGACGCGGGTGATCAACAAATACATTGACGAAAACGAACTCGCCAAAAAAGCCAAGGTTGAAGTCAGTGGCGACGACATGCGAGAAGGGTTGAGCTGCGTGTTGTCGGTCAAAGTGCCCGAGCCCAAGTTCAGCAGCCAGACCAAAGACAAATTGGTCTCCAGCGAAGTTCGTGCACCCCTGGAAGACATCGTTACCAAAGCCCTCACCGATTATTTGCAAGAGCGCCCCAACGACGCCAAGATCATTTGCGGCAAGATCGTTGAAGCGGCCCGAGCCCGCGAGGCCGCTCGCAAAGCCCGCGAAATGACGCGTCGCAAAGGCGTGCTCGATGGCATGGGCTTACCCGGCAAGCTTGCCGATTGCCAAGAAAAAGACCCAGCCCTGTGCGAGATCTACATCGTGGAGGGCGACTCGGCAGGTGGCTCGGCCAAACAAGGCCGCGACAGAAAGTTCCAAGCCATCTTGCCGCTCAGGGGCAAGATCCTGAACGTTGAAAAAGCCCGTTATGAGAAATTGCTGAGCAGCAATGAAATCCTCACGCTCATCACAGCATTGGGAACGGGCATTGGCAAAACCAGCAGCGACTCAGGCAAGTCCAGCGTGGACGACTTCAACATCGACAAGCTTCGCTACCACCGCATCATCATCATGACCGATGCCGACGTAGACGGCGCCCACATTCGCACGCTGTTGCTCACTTTCTTCTATCGCCAAATGCCAGAGTTGGTCGAACGGGGTCACATCTACATTGCCCAGCCGCCTCTCTATAAAGTCAAAGTGGGCAAAGAAGAACAGTACCTCAAAGACCAATCTGCGCTTGATGCGTTTTTGCTGCGCGTTGCCCTGCAAAGCGCCAGCGTTCAAACCGGCGGTGCGCGCAACCAACTGTTGTCTGGCGAAACCCTCAACGAACTGGCGCGCAAACACCAGTTGTCCGAGTCGGTGATTCATCGCCTGAGCAGTTACATGGACGAGGAGGCCTTGCGTGCAGTGGCCGATGGCGCCGTCCTCGATCTTGAAACTTTGGATGCCGCACGCCAAAGTGCGAAGGCTCTACAAGCGCGCTTGTTGGCTGCTGGCAGCCAGGCCGAGGTGCTGGGCGAGTTCGATGCCGTCAACGACAAGCCGTTGTTGCGCATCTCGCGCAAGCACCACGGCAACGTGCGCAGCAGCGTCATCACCCAAGACTTTGTCCATGGCGCTGATTACGCCACCTTGGTGGAGGCTGCGGCCACATTTGAAGGGCTGGTTTCCGCCGAAGCGGTGGTCATGCGCGGCGAAGGTGAAAAACAAAAGCAAGAGCGAGTGACCAGCTTCCGCGACGCCATGCGCTGGCTCATTCAGCAGGCCGAATCGGCCACAGCGCGTCAGCGTTACAAAGGCTTGGGCGAAATGAATCCCGAACAGCTTTGGGAAACCACCATGGACCCGAACGTGCGCCGTTTGTTGCGTGTTCAGATTGAGGACGCCATCGAGGCCGACCGCGTCTTCACCATGCTCATGGGTGATGAAGTCGAGCCCCGCCGCAACTTCATTGAAGCCAATGCGCTAAGGGCGGCCAACCTCGACGTTTGATGACTTGGCCGATTCATTCGCCGATGACCGGCCTTTGCGCTTTTCGCTGCTGTGCATGGCGTGAGCAGGCAGCGTTTCTTGGTCAAAGGTCGCTTGTTGTTGGGTGTTGAGTTGAGCGTAAAACGCTTTAGTGGCTTGCAGTTGCTCGGTCATGCGTTGAGCGTGCTGCTTCTCGCGGGCCTCGTGCAATTTTTGGCGCTCTTCCATGCGTTGAATGGCCGTCATCTTGGCGAGGGCTTCCATCTTGGGGGGTTCTGCTGACGAAGAAATGGGTCTCATGCTGGCTTCAAAAGCGGCCCAGGCGCTTTCTTGTGCGGGTGTGAGCTTGAGCTTGGCCTTGAGGTCTTGCAAGCGTGCTCCTTTTTCATGTTTGGCGTGGTGATGACCGTGGCCGGGAGCACCGTGGCGACGACCACCTTGTGGCGCTTCTTGCGCCAGTGCAGCCAAGCCAAGGCCTAGTCCTGCGGCAAGAATCCATGCGCGGGTGTGGGTCAGCAAACGGGTTTTCATGAGACATCCTGATATGAAGTTGCGGATGATCATTCAACGCCCCCTCATGTGGCCGGTGCACAGAAAACAGTGAAATATATTTTTTGTTTGTGCGTCAACTCAGACGTAGAGATTGCGTTTCCACCGCACTTTTGAGGGCTCAGGCAAGACGTCCGTTTTGATAATCGTTAACCGCTTGAATCAACTCATCACGGGTGTTCATCACAAAAGGCCCGTACTGCGCAATGGGCTCGCGCAAGGGTCGGCCTGCAACGACGATGAATTGACAACCGGGCTGCAACGCCAGGCTCAAGCCTTCACCATCGTTGCTGAGGATGGCCATGTGGTGCAAGGGCAAGCGCTGGCCATTCAAGCTGGCTTCGCCATGGTGAACCACCACAAAGGCGTTGTGCCCAAGAGGCAACTCGCATTCAAAGGTTTGCGGCGTTGAGCCCAGCGCATGTACGTCCCAATACACGGGCGCGGTGGCTTCGCGTTGCACCAGCCCAGTCACGCCTTTGAACGCACCAGCAATCACGCGCACCCTCAGCTCATCGCTTTGCCAAACGGGCAACTCGGTTGCTGGAATGTCGCGGTACCAGGGCTCGCACATCTTGTCGCGCGCAGGCAGATTGAGCCAAAGCTGAAAGCCATTCATCAGCCCTTCTTCTTGTTCGGGCATTTCGCTGTGGATCACGCCACGGCCTGCCGTCATCCACTGCACTGCGCCCGGATGCAAAAGCCCTACATTGCCCACGCTGTCGTTGTGGCGCATGCGGCCAGCCAGCATGTAGGTGATGGTCTCAAATCCGCGGTGTGGGTGATTTGGAAATCCGCCGATGTAGTCTTGCCCTTTGTCGCTGCCGAAAAAGTCAAGCATCAAAAAAGGGTCCAAGCGTTGTTGCCAATGGTGAGTCAGCAAGCGGGTGAGCTTCACGCCAGCGCCATCGGATGTCTTTTCGCCAGCGACCAGCGCTTCAATTTTTCTGGTTTTCATGACTTGCCTTTCGCGTTCGCGCGATAGCCTTCTTGTTGCACGGCTGCGATCAACTCGGTCACCTCAAGTTTGCTTTCAACGAGAACCGAATCGTGGCTGCGGTCAATCTCGATCTTTGCATTGGGGTCTACCGAAAGAAGGGCTCGCTTGACGGCCATTTCACAATGGCCACAAGTCATTCCGTTGACTTGAAGATGATGGTCCATGACAACTCCCTGTGCTTTTTCAAATTGTCCTTGATTGTCTGGCCAGATGTTTGGGCGAGGTTGATAATCCATGCATGAGCCGCACTCAAACCTCAAGCATTGGCATTGGTGGGATAACTTGTGCGGCATGTGTGGGCCGAGTCGAGAGGGCCTTGAGCAAGGTGCCCGGCGTTCAAACCTGCAGCGTGAACTTGGCCACCGAGTCGGCGCATGTGCAGTGGCAAGAGGGCCAAGATGAGGCCGCCTTATTGCCGGTCTTGCGACGCGCGATCCGAGATGCGGGTTACGAGCCCCGCAGCAGCGAAGCCACTTGGAGCGATGACCCCAGCCCTTGGCAAGGCTTCATGCCCATTGCCTTTGGTCTAGTCCTATCTTTGCCCTTGACCTTTCCCATGTTTGCAGCGCTGTGGGGCAGCAACTTCATGTTGCCAGCGTGGTTGCAACTGGCCTTGGCCACGCCTGTCCAGTTCATTCTTGGCGCGCGCTTTTACAAAGGGGCTTGGCATGCCCTGAAAAATGCCAGCACCAACATGGATGTGTTGGTTGCTTTGGGCACCAGCTCAGCGTGGCTGTTGTCGGTTTGGTTGGGTTGGGGCGTTTCACACCATGGCCATGAGCCGCACTTGTATTTCGAAGGTGCTGCCGTGGTCATCACCTTGGTTCGCCTTGGTAAATGGCTGGAAGAGCGCATCAAGCGACAAACCACAGCCGCAATCCGAGCCTTGCATCGATTGCGCCCCCAAGTGGCGCAGTTGGAGGATGCACTGAGCCCTTCGGGTGTTCGCGATTTGCCGGTCGATGAACTTCGTTTGGGCGATGTGGTGTTGGTCAAAGCCGGTGCGGCCATGCCTGCCGATGGTTGTGTGGTGTCCGGTCGTTCATCGGTGAATGAATCCATGCTCACTGGTGAGCCATTGCCTGTGAGCAAGCAGGAAGGCGACGGCGTCACGGGCGGCAGTCTCAATGGCGAGGGTCTTTTGCGTGTTCGTGTCACGGCGGTGGGTGCGCAATCCATGCTTGCTCGCATCATTTCGCGCGTGGAGCAAGCCCAAGCCGAGAAAGCGCCCATTCAGCGTTTGGTCGATCGCGTTTCTGAAGTGTTTGTCCCTGCGGTTTTGCTTTTGGCCTTGATCACTTTGCTCGCATGGAGTTGGTGGGGTGTGTCGTGGGATGAAGCCTTGGTTCATGCCGTCTCGGTGATGGTGATCGCTTGCCCTTGTGCGATGGGCTTGGCGACACCCACTGCACTGGTGGCAGGAACGGGTCTTGCCGCTGGGCGAGGCATTTTGATT
>JBEAMY010000184.1:0-4651 GCA_041165725.1 Pseudomonadota bacterium | reverse complement strand
CTGGAGCCTGGCAAGTTTGGGGAGGGCTTGGTGAATCCGCTCAAGCCATTTTTGACTCAGCGGAGTCTGCCAACTGGCCCAAGCCAGAAACCCCATGGCAATGCGCCTCTATGGAAAGGCTGGAGGGGAATCCAAGCACTTGGCCTGCATCTGCGGTGCTGATTGCTTTGCCACCTGCCCCTGATTGCCCGCGTGCCATGGTGATCACGCCCAGCTTGGACGGCGCACACCAACCTCAAGACTTGGCCTCTCCCGAGCTTTGGGCCTGGGCACAAGTGGCCAGTGGGATTGCCCATGTGGACGCAGTTGGCTCAGAAGCTTTTGTGCCGCAAATGCTCAACTACGAATCGGTAGGCGGGGTCAATTTCAAGAAAGGCTGCTATCCCGGCCAAGAGGTCGTGGCCCGCAGCCAGTTCCGTGGCGCCATCAAGCGCCGAACCGTGAGGGCCTGCTCCACAGCGCCCATGCCACCTGGCACCGAGATTTTTCAGGCCGACAACGAACGCGAACCCGTGGGAGTCGTGGTCAATTCCGCCGTCCCTGTTAAAGGCGAGAGTGATCATCTGGCTCTGGTTTGCCTTCACACCGAGGTCCTCCATTCGGAGTCGCTTCGTTTGGGCACGCCCCAAGGGCCTGCACTGACTTTGCTGGGCCTGCCCTACCCCTTGCTTGAGGACATCTGATGAGCGATGCATCGACTTTGCCCGTTTGGAGCGATTTTCGTTTTTTCCACCCACTTCGCGTTCGATGGGCCGAGGTGGACATGCAGCACATCGTGTTCAATGCCCATTACCTGATGTACCTTGACACCGCGGTTGCGGACTACTGGCGCGAGCTGGCCCTGCCCTACTACCCCAGCATGCATCGCTTAGGTGGTGACTTGTACGTGGTCAAGTCCAGCCTCACCTACAAAGGGTCAGCGCGCTACGACGAAGCCCTGGAAGTCGGCTTGCGCTGCACGCGAATCGGCAACTCCTCCATGGTGCTCACGGGTGGCATTTTTCGCGATCGCCAGTTGTTGGTGGCGGGTGAATTGATTTATGTCTTTGCCGATCCGACCACTCAAACCTCCAAGCCCATGCCTGAAGCCCTTAAAGCCATCTTTCTGGCTCATGATCAAGGCCAAGCCATGTCTGAGCTTCAATTGGGCTCATGGGATCAGGTGCGATCGCTGGCCAGCGAATTGCGCATGGCGGTGTTTGTTCAGGAACAAAAAGTCCCGGCTGACCTTGAACTCGACGACATGGATGCTCAATGTGTCCACGCCTTGATGACCAACCGACTTGGCATGCCTGTGGCCACTGGACGCTTGCTCCCTGCAGAGCAAGGCGTCTCTCGAATCGGTCGGATGGCGGTTGCACAGCCATTGCGTGGCACGGGCCTTGGACGCAAGGTCTTGCTCAGCTTGATCCGTGCGGCACAAGAGCGGGGCGACAAGCGGGTGATTCTTCATGCCCAGCGAACGGCTGAAGGCTTTTACGAACGAAATGGGTTCACTGTTGAGGGTGAGCCCTTTGAAGAAGCAGGAATTGCCCACATCACCATGGGCCGCGCGCTTTGATCACATTGCGAATCAGCGCGCCGCTTCACCCCTGAGCGCTGCACGCAAAGACTCACCGATTTCGGGTTTGCTGGCAAATGGGTCGGGGGGTTGACCGCCTTCAACGATGGCCTGCATGCGTTGCTGAACATTGCCCAAGGCCTTGGGGTGGCTGTAAATGTAGAAGCGGTCGAGATCCACCGCTTCAACCACCAGAGCCGCCACATCGCTGGCACTGACTTTGCCACTGCCCACCGCTTTGTCGCTCATTTCCTGACCAATGCGTTGGCTCAGCGTCGCTTGAGGTGCGGCATTAGGCCGATTGCGATGGCTTTGGCTGATACCCGTGGGCACAAAGTAAGGACACAGCACGCTGGCGCTGATTTGATCCGTCATCAACCTGAGGTCTTGGTAAAGGGTCTCACTCAAGGCCACCACCGCATGTTTGCTGACGTTGTAGATGCCCATGTTGGGAGGCGTGAGCAAACCCGCCATGCTGGCGGTGTTGACCACATGACCACGGTAGGAAGGATTGGCTTTGGCCTCGGCCAACATGGCGGGAACAAACTGCTGAACACCGTGGATCACCCCGTGAAGATTGACCCCCAGGACCCAGTTCCAATCGCTGTTGTTGCTTTCCCAAATGAGCCCACCGGCTGCCACGCCCGCATTGTTGAACACCAAATGGGGAGTGCCAAAGTGCGACAGGGCTTGTTGAGCGGATTTGGCCACCACGTCCGGGCGAGACACATCGACCACAGCAGCCAGAACCTCTATGCCTTGCTGTATGAATTCCTGTTCGGCTTTGGCCAAGGCATCGGGCTGAACATCCCACAGCACCAACTTCATTTGCCGCTGAGCCAAATGGCGCGCCAGTTCCAGGCCAAAACCAGAGCCCGCTCCGGTGATCACGGCCACATGGCCTTGAGTGAGCACGGCAGCCATGTTCATTTCACCAAATTCAGCACAAAACCCAAACGCGGGAAATGCACATGGACCACGCCAGCACGGTCATCGGTGTGTCGAATCACCAAACGGGTTTCGGTGGCGGCCACCAATTCACCCACGGTTTCTTCTTGACCAAAATTCACCGCCTTGACCGACACCTTGGACCCCAAAGCGATGCCATGGTGATCCACAAACGGCCAATCGTTGATGCTTTGCGCTGGCCCCGCTTTGGCAACGGCCAAGGCTTCGCTGGAGCTCATGTCGGTGGGCGAACCATGGCCCATTTGAGCGATGCGTCCTGCCCATGCCTTGACACGGGGCATGACATCCAACAAGTGAGACAAGCTGGGTGTCTTGGTGAGTGAAAACCATACGGGGTGATAGGCCGAGAAGTCGGCAAGGCTGGGGGCATCGCCCAACAGGAAGTCATGAGACTCCAGCATGCCGTTGAGCCGACCGAGGTATGCCATATAGGTGGGCGTGGCGTCAGCGGGCATCATGCGGGGCGCACCACCGCGCATGGCTTTGCGGTCCTCGGTGAAGGACTTGACCCACTCTGGATCGGCACCGGCGAACACATCGGCCGCACCTTTGGGTTGAAAGTGAAACGCCATGGCTGGGCCAAACACCAAGTCATCGGCCCATTGCGCCACGATGCGGGTCAAAGCCTCTTGGCCCTTGGGGTAAAGCGGTTTGGCGGGTGAGCGGCGTTCGAGTTCGTCGCAAATCAAGGCGGTGTCACAGAACACGTCGGCGCCAATCTGCAACAAGGGCGTGCGGCGATGGCCGCCTGTGAGCGCCACCACATCGGGCTTGGGCATCATCATGGGGATGTGCACGCTGCGCCAAGCGAGTTGTTTGTAGCCCAAAACCGCCCTCACCTTCTCAGCAAAGGGCGATGTGGGGTAGTGATGAAGAATCAATTCGCTCATGCTGCATCCTCCTGAAGATTGACAACTTGCTTGCCGAAATTGGCGCCTTCAAGCAAACCCAAAAAAGCCTGGGGTGCATTTTTCAGTCCCATGGCCACGGTTTCGCGTGGCCTGAACTGGCCACTGCCCACCGCAATGGCCAGTTCGCACAATGCCTGTGGCCACACGTCCATGTGTTCGCTGACGATGAAACCCTGAACCTTGAGCCGGTTGGTCAAAATGAGTTGGGGGTATTGAAGCGGGATGGGCTCGCCGTTGTAGCCTGCAATCATGCCGCACACCGCAATGCGGGCAAATGCGTTGCTTCGGATGAGCACAGCGTCAAGAATCATCCCGCCGACGTTTTCAAAATGCCCATCGATGCCTTGTGGACAAGCCGCTTTGAGCGCTTTGGACAGCGACATCAAGTCGGGATGCAATTTGTAGTCTATGCATTCATCAAAACCCAACTCTTCCACCACATACCGGCATTTCTCGCTGCCACCGGCAATCCCCACCACACGGCAACCCTTTTGTTTGGCAAGATGACCCACCGCGGAGCCCACTGCACCAGAGGCCGAGCTGACCGTGATGGTTTCGCCCGCTTTGGGTTCAATGATGCGGTTAAGTCCCAGCCAGCCAGTGACGCCCGGCATGCCCACCGCACCCAGGTAATGGCTGAGCGGCACTCTGTCGTCCTCGATGCGACGCCATGCCTTGTCCACCGAGCAGACGTAGTGTTGCCAACCGCCCATGCCCACCACGCGATCGCCGACTTTGAGGTGCGTGCTTTGGGAAGCCACCACCTCACCCACCGTCCCGCCAATCATGACTTCATCCAGAGGCTGCGGAGCTGCATAACTCTTGCCTGCGTCCATGCGCCCCCGCATGTAAGGGTCCAGGCTGAGGAACAAATTTCGCACCACCACTTCGCCTGCTTGTGGCGTGGGCACCGGGCTTTCGCGGTATTCGAAGTGTTCCAGTTTGGCTTTGCCTTGGGGGCGTGCTTTGAGCACGATCTGTCCGTTGATGGGCATGGGGTTTCCTCGTTGATGGGTTGAGCGTTGAGATGGTGTGATGGGCCTTGAGCAAAGGATTTCAGTCGCTGGCTGGTACTGGGGAAGGTGAAGCGTCGCTGCTGGGTCGCGTCACATAGCGAAAGGTGCCGGTGGCATGGGCGCAGATTCGCCCCAGTTCGTCCAACACCGAGCTCTCGGTGAAGGCCAACTGCCGGGTGCGATGGATCAATCGA
>JBEAMY010000183.1:0-4101 GCA_041165725.1 Pseudomonadota bacterium | reverse complement strand
CCCAAAGCCTTGAGCTTGTCTGCATCGAGCAAAGCTTTGAGGCGAGGCAATTCGTCGGCGATGAACTCGGAAATGTCTTTGCAACGGGCACTGACTTCAGCGGCCTTGAGTGCGTAGTGGGTGTCTTGCGCCAAGGCGTGCCCATAGTCTTTGACCATCACGCCACAGCCTGATGCGTTGACCAGCACGGCCTCGGCTTGGCCCGCGTTGAGCAGCGGCCACCAGGCGTCGATGTTGCGCCGCACATCGTCAAGTGCACCGCTTGAATCGCTCAGGTGTTGGCGAATTGCGCCACAGCATCCGGCTTGCGAAGGGGTGATGATTTCAATCCCCAGGGCATCGAGCACACGCGCAGTGGCTGAGTTGATGTTGGGGCTCATGCTGGGCTGAACACAGCCCATGAGGAGGATGACGCGCCGCGAATGGCTTTGTTGGGGCCAAGCGCCTGCGTGTTGAGCGGCAGGCACTTTGTCTTTGAGGATGCCGGGCAAGAGGCCTCGCACCTGTTGACCCAGTTTCATGGCGGGTCCAAACCACGGCGAGGTGAGCCCTGTTTTGAGCAACCAACGCACCGCTTTTTGAGAAGCGGGGCGTTCAACTTTGCGCTCGACCACTTCGCGGCCGATGTCGATGAGTCGGCCGTACTGAACACCGCTTGGGCAGGTGGTCTCGCAATTTCGGCAGGTCAGGCAACGGTCCAGGTGCGCCTGGGTCGATTGCGTGGGGGCGTGGCCTTCTAGCACTTGCTTGATGAGGTAGATGCGACCCCTTGGGCCGTCGAGTTCATCGCCCAACAATTGGTAGGTGGGGCAGGTGGCAGTGCAAAAGCCGCAGTGCACGCATTTGCGCAAGATGGCCTCGGCCGCTTCGCCTTCTGCGGTGTTTTGGAATTCGGGGGCGAGTTGGGTCTGCATGGTGTTCAGGCCTTGGTCGCTTGGCTGAGGTGAGACTGGAAAGAGCGAGGCAACAAACGCCCCGTGTGGAACACGCCTTGCGGATCGAAGGCATGACGCAGTCGCTCTTGCAACTGAGCTTGCAAAGGCCCAAGCGGGCTGAATGCACCCACTTGCTTGTCGGCGTTGCCGCCCTGTGTGCTGGCCCGGAACAAGGTTGCGTGGCCTCCGTGTTGAGTGGCCCAAGCGCGCAGTTCATTGGCGCGCGATGCGGCAGCCCAGACCCAGCGCACGCCGCCTTGCCATTCGATGCAGGCGGTGTCAAAGCCCGTGGCCTCAGGGGCAGTGGGCGCAACCGACAAGCG
Source organism: Pseudomonadota bacterium (assembly GCA_041165725.1). GTDB lineage: Bacteria > Pseudomonadota > Gammaproteobacteria > Burkholderiales > Burkholderiaceae_C > Limnohabitans. The sequence continues at coordinate 2,843 of JBEAMY010000183.1, read as the reverse complement.
CCACAAGGCATGGTTTGGATGGGGTGCCGGAGTGAACACTGGCACTTGCTGCTGCGTGTGTGCGTCCCAATCGCGCTCGGCTTGCTCAGGGGGAAGAAGGCGGCATTCGGCGCCGCGTTGTTCGGCATCGGTGCGAAGCACTGTGAGGGCTGCGTCGACAGCAGCACGCGCACCAGCCAGTCGCACAAAGAGAACCGGTTGTGCGGGTTGCAGGGTCTCATCCCTCAGCCAAGCGCTGGCCAGCATGGGCAAGGGCTGGCGTCCCCAATGGTGCAAGAGCGACAAGGCATCGGCCTCTTGGAGCCCATTGAATTGCAAGGTCGCGCTCGCTGGCGCAATCGGCAACACCTTCAGGCTCACTTGGGTGATGAGACCCAGTTGCCCCATGCTGCCTGAGACCGCACGCGAGAGGTCATAGCCGGCCACGTTCTTCATGACCTGACCCCCAAATTGCAGGGATTCACCTTTGCCATTGATGAGGTGAATGCCCAGCACGAAATCACGGACACCACCAACCACAGCACGGCTGGGTCCACTCAAGCCTGCAGCCACCATGCCACCCACCGTGGCGGCTCCACCAAAGTGGGGTGGCTCGAAGGGCAGGCATTGTCCGTGGGCGAGAAGGGCGGCTTGGACTTCGGCCAGCGGTGTGCCAGCCCAGGCGGTCAGGCACAACTCGCTGGGTTCGTGGCTGACGATGCCGCTCAGGTCACGGGTGTCGAGCAAGGCGTCGTGGTGCGACACATTGCCGTAAAACGATTTGCTGCCCCCGCCCTGTATGGACAGACACTGACCGTCTGCTGCAGCGCTGCGGATCTGGTCTTGGCAATGGCTGATGGAGGCTTGCATGATGAACCGATGGTAGCGGGTTCGAATTAACTGGAAAGCAACTGGGCATAGCGCCCCATGTCGACATTGCCACCGCTGATGATCACGCCCACGCGCTGACCTTTCAGGCGATTCACGCCTTCAGCGGCTTGCTTCACCGCCGCCAAAGACAGGCAACCTGTGGGCTCCACCACCAGCTTCATGCGTTGGGCATACCAGCGCATGGCTTGCCGAAGTTGTTCGTCGCTCACGGTGTGGATGTCGCTCACCAAACGTTGAATGATGGCAAACGGGTACTCGCCCACTTGGCGCGATTGGGCGCCATCGGCAATCGTTTTTGGGGTTTCGATCTTGACCCTGACGCCCTGACGCAAACTCATCTGCACATCGTTGCCCGCTTCTGGCTCGACGCCGATGACTTCGCACTGTGGCGAAAGGCCGTGTGCGGCCAGCGCACAGCCACTGATCAAGCCGCCACCGCCAACGCAAACAAAAAGTGTGTCCAGTGGCCCCACATCTTCAAACAACTCAAGTGCGCAAGTGCCTTGCCCCGCCAGCACATGGGGGTGGTCAAACGGAGGAATGAAACTCAAGCCCTCGCGCTCGGCAATGTCCTGAGCGATGTGTGCGGGGTCTTCTTGGTACCGGTCGTAGCCCACCACGGTTGCGCCGTAGCCTTGGGTGGCTGCAAGCTTGGCCGCAGAAGCATCGTGCGGCATCACGATGGTGGCTCGACAACCCAGCATGCGCGCCGAGAGGGCAACGGCTTGAGCATGGTTGCCTGACGAATACGCCACCACGCCTTTGGCGCGGGCCGACTCGCTCAACAACGACAAAGCGTTGTAGGCCCCTCGGAATTTGAAGGCCCCCATGCGTTGCAGGTTCTCGGGCTTGAAAAAAACCTCGGCCCCCAATGCTGCGTTGAGGCTGCGCGAGGTCAGGACAGGCGTTCGGTGGGCCGCCCCCTTGAGGCGAAGGGCGGCGGCCTGAACATCCGCAAAAGTGGGGATGGGCCAGTTCACCGGCTCATCACGCGTGCCATTTCCAGGCACTTGTTGGAATAGCCCCATTCGTTGTCGTACCAGCTCACCACTTTGATGAAGGTGCCGTCGAGGGCAATGCCGGCTTCAGCATCGAACACCGAGGTGCAAGGCTCGCCACGGAAGTCGGTGGCCACCACCTTGTCTTCGGTGTAACCCAGAACGCCTTTGAGGGCGCCTTGGCTTTGGGCCTTCATTTCGGCGCAGATTTCAGCGTAGCTGGCTTCTTTGTTGAGCTCGACGGTCAGGTCGACCACCGACACATCGGAGGTGGGCACGCGGAAGGACATGCCGGTGAGCTTTTTGTTGAGTTCGGGAATGACCACGCCCACGGCTTTGGCCGCACCCGTGCTGCTGGGGATGATGTTTTCCAAAATGCCACGGCCACCGCGCCAGTCTTTGTTGCTGGGGCCGTCCACGGTTTTTTGCGTGGCGGTGGCGGCGTGCACGGTGGTCATCAGGCCGCGCTTGATGCCCCACTTGTCGTTGAGCACCTTGGCCACGGGGGCCAGGCAATTGGTCGTGCAAGAGGCGTTGGAGATGATGGCTTGCCCGGCGTAGGTCTTGTGGTTCACACCGTAGACGAACATGGGCGTGTCGTCTTTGGAGGGGGCCGACATCAGCACTTTTTTGGCGCCCGCATCGAGGTGTTTTTGTGCGCCGTCTTTGGACAGGAAGATGCCGGTGGCTTCGATCACCACATCGACGCCCAGCTCGCCCCACTTGAGGCTGGCGGGGTCTTTTTCGGCGGTCAGGCGAATGGTTTTGCCATTGACGACCAGGTGACCATCTTTGACGCTCACCTCACCTTTGAAGCGGCCATGCACGCTGTCGTACTTGAGCATGTAGGCCAGGTAGTCGGGCTCCAGCAAATCGTTGATGCCGACGACTTCGATGTCAGAAAAGTTTTGCACAGCGGCGCGAAAAACCATGCGACCGATGCGACCGAATCCATTGATGCCGACTTTGATGCTC
>JBEAMY010000182.1:0-4354 GCA_041165725.1 Pseudomonadota bacterium | reverse complement strand
GTTTGAGCGTCCACGCCGTGTCGGCCCATCCATTCGGCCACGCGCTCACGCGGGGGTAAAGGATGACGGCCTGCATTGATGCCATCGGCCTTGGTGCCACACAAATCACCTTGCACGTCGGCATATTGGGCACTGGGTAAGTGGTGCTGCTCAAACATCTGCAAGCCAAGCGGTGGGTTCATGAGATCGCCACTGCAATCGAACACCCGAACGCGGGTCGAACTGTGTTGAAGGGCTTGCAATTGCTGAACTGAAATCAGGGTTTGATGCATGAATGGCCTCGGAGGTCGGTGGATTTATGGTTTGAAGAGTCGATGACGCAGCACACTGGAAATGATGCCACTGGCCACAATCACGGCCATGCCAACCCAGCCCAGCAAGGGGATGTCCTCACCAAACCAAAGCCAGCCAAAGACTGCCGCGTAAATGATGCCTGAATACTGAAGATTGGCCACCAGCAAGGTGGCCCCTTTGGAATAAGCGCGGGTCATGCAAAGTTGACCCAGCGAGGCCAGCAAGCCAACGGGCAATAACCACAGGCTGTGCCAGCCCGCCCAGGCTGAAAATCCGTTGATTGCAACGCCGCCCAAACCGCCAACCACCGTGCCCACGGAAAACCAAAAGACGGTGCGCTCCTCGGGTTCACCCACTTCTGCCAACGATTTGACTTGCAAATAGGCAAAGGCCGCCACAAACCCGGACATCAATCCAATGAGGCCCGCGAAAGCTTGATTGGCCTCTATGGTGGGGCGCAACACCATGAGCGCGCCCGAAAACCCTGCCAGCACGGCCAGCAACATGGGCACTTGCTTTTGCCAGGCTGTAGCGGGGCGCATCACCATCGCGCCACCTACCACGATGGCGCCAACCCAAACGCTGCTCATGTAATTGAGTGTGGTGGCAGTGGCCAAGGGCAGGTGAACAATCGCGTAAAACCAAGCGGCCAATGAGATCACGCCGACAAAGCTTCGCCAAGCGTGCATGCCCACACGGCGAGTTTTGAGCGAGATGCCTTTAACCTGGGCCAGAGAGCCCATGAAGAGGGCGCTGACCACGCCCCGGTAAAGCACCAGCTCAGAGGCGTTGAAGTGACTGGAGGCTTCCTTGGCGCACACCCCCATCAGGGTGAACAGCAACCCGGCCAGCAACATCCATGCTGCAGCCATGGATCAAAGGCTCATCTTGGCGCGATACCACTCGTGAAAATGCTGCATGCCATCTTCCATGGGGCTTTGATAGGGGCCCACTTCGTTGTCGCCCCGCTTCATCAGGGCCAAACGGCCTGCGTCCATGCGTTCGGCGATTTCGTCGTCTTCAATGCACGTCTCCATGTAGGCCGCGCGCTGGGCCTCAATGAATTCGGGTTCAAAGGCAACAATTTCTTCTGGGTAGAAGAAGGACACCATGTTCAAGGTCTCGTTGACCGACACCGGATGCAAGGTCGACACCGTCAACACATGCGGATACCACTCCACCATGATGTGGGGGTAATAGGTCAACCAGATGGCGCCTTGCTTGGGGGCCTGCCCGTTGCGGTAATTGAGCAAGGCTTGGTGCCAGCGTTCGTACACCGGGCTACCTGAGCGCTTGAGCTCGTTGGCCACCCCAACGGTCTGCACCGAAAACTCGTTGTCGAACTGCCAGGACAAATCCTCGCAGGTGACGAAGTTGCCAAGACCGGGGTGGAAAGGCCCTACGTGGTAGTCCTCCAGATAGACCTCGATGAAGGTTTTCCAGTTGTAGTTGCAGGTGTGCAGCTCAACGTGACCCAGGGCAAAGCCGTCAAAGTTCAAATCGTTGGCGACCTTCATGTGAGACAGATCAGCCCTCACATCGCGTCCGTTGACCTCGAACAGCAAACCGTTCCATTCCTGCAAGGGATAGGTTTTGAGGTTCAGGCAGGGGTCTTGGGCAAAGTGGGGCGCGCCCAGCAGTTGGCCCTGCTGAGAGTAGGTCCAGCGGTGCAAAGGGCAAACAATGTTGCCGCCCATGCCCAGTGCGGGATCTTTGAGGTTGCCTTTGCCTTTGAGCATCACCGCCTGACGGTGGCGGCAAACATTGGAGACCAAGATGACACCTTGCTCAGTGCGGACCAGAGCGCGGCCCTCGTTTTCTTGGGGCAAGGCATAAAAATCGCCAACCTCGGGCACTGAGGCCGAATGGCCCACGTAGACCGGACCCGATTTAAAAAGGGTGTCCAGCTCGCGCCGAAACAAATCGGCATCGAAATAACTGTGAACGGGAAGTTGGCTGCGAGCCTGCTGCAGTTGAAGACTTAAATCAGACATGACTGAACCTGACCTAAAGACTCCCCACAGGGAGGTGACAAGAAAGCCCGGGGGTTCCGGGCCGTGGAGCGGGGGATTCTACCCTCGCCTTTTTGGCCCTACTCAAACCCCGGAATGACCCTTTTAGGGGCGAAAAAGCCTAGGATTTTACCCGCCTAGAATGCCGAAATGACCCAAGCCCAAGACCCCACTTTGCCCGTTCCAGCTTCCTATGAAGACGCGGCGCAGGAGCTCGAACAACTCGTTGAGCGCATGGAATCCAACCAATTGCCGCTGGAAGAGTTGCTGGCCGGCTACCAAAGAGGCCAATACTTGCTGGACTTTTGCCGTGAGCGTTTGGCCGAAGTGGAAGTCCATTTGCAAAAGTTGGACGAAGACCGCAGCAAAGGGGCCAAGTCGTGAACGCCATGGGTTTTGCCGATTGGCAGAACCACGAGTTGGCCCGCATCGAGGCTGCTTTGGTGCAGGCTTTGTCGGCCAAAGAGCCCGCAGACCTGATGGCCGCCATGCGCCATGCGGTGCTCGATGGTGGCAAACGGCTCAGGCCTTTGTTGGTCTTGGCCACTGCCCAGGCGGTACTTGGAGCGAAAAACGCCTCATCCACGCCACCCAAGGCCTGGGCCGATCAAGCGGCTTTGGCTGCGGCCTGTGCGGTTGAACTCATTCATGCGTATTCGCTGGTTCACGACGACATGCCTTGCATGGACAACGATGTCCTCAGGCGGGGCAAGCCCACAGTCCACGTGGCTTTTGGCGAAGCCACGGCCTTGCTGGCCGGAGATGCCTTGCAAACCCTGGCCTTTGAAATCCTTTCCGATGCCCAAGCCGGTGTGCCCGCTCAAGTCCGAATCGATTGCGTGCGCGAGCTGTCGCTGGCCTCGGGCCACATGGGCATGGCTGGAGGTCAGGCCATCGATTTGGCCAGTGTGGGCCTTCACATCGATGCCCCACGATTGAAGCGCATGCACGACCTCAAAACAGGCGCTTTGCTCAGGGCCAGCGTGGCCATGGGGGCAATTTGTGCAGAGGCTCCAGCCCAAGAACGTGAGTGCTTGGCCCAATGGGGAGCCGCTTTGGGCTATGCCTTTCAGGTGGTGGACGATATCCTGGACGTCACTTCGACCACCGACGTGTTGGGCAAGACCGCTGGCAAGGACGAGGCCAACGAAAAGCCCACCGTGGTCAGCATGATGGGGCTGGAGTCGGCCCGGGCGCTGGCCAAGGATTTGCACGGTCAGGCCCATGCGGCCCTCAATCAACTCCAGTTGGCAAAGGGTCATCACCTGGCCACGATCACCGATTGGGTGATCCACCGAATAAACTAAACCCCCTCATGAACGCCGCTTTGTTGTCTGCCATTGAATCACCGGCCGATGTGCGCCGACTCTCACGCGATCAGCTCAAGCAGCTTGCGCGTGAGTTGCGTGAACACGTCTTGCACAGCGTGGCCAAAACAGGCGGGCACCTGAGTTCCAACTTGGGCACGGTCGAGCTCACGGTTGCTTTGCACCACGTGTTTCACACGCCCGATGACCGCATCGTTTGGGACGTGGGTCATCAGACCTATCCTCACAAAATCCTCACTGGGCGACGTGACCTCATGCCGGGTTTGCGCCAGCTGGGTGGCATCAGCGGTTTTCCACGCCGGGAAGAAAGCCCCTACGACGCGTTTGGAACCGCTCATTCCTCCACCAGCATCTCTGCTGCGCTGGGCATGGCGGTGGCCGCTCGCCAAATGGGCATTGATCGCCATTGCATCGCCGTGATTGGTGATGGTGCGATGACCGCCGGCATGGCTTTTGAGGCCATGAACAACGCTGGCGTGACCGATGCCAACTTGCTGGTCATCCTCAACGACAACGACATGTCCATCAGCCCGCCTGTGGGTGCGCTCAATCGCTACCTTGCACAATTGCTGAGCGGCGGTTTTTATGCCACGGCCAAAGAGATGGGATCACAGGTCTTGCGCAATGTCCCGCCGCTGTTTGAATTGGCCAAGCGCATCGAACAACAGGCCAAGGGTTTGGTGTTGCCCACCACCTTGTTCGAGAAATTTGGTTTTAATT
>JBEAMY010000181.1:0-3045 GCA_041165725.1 Pseudomonadota bacterium | reverse complement strand
GCGCATCGCCTCATCCTCAAATGGACGACCTGATTGCTGCTTGCGAGCCCATGGCTGAGCCGCATCCCACGCTCAGCGACGAAGCGTGTTTTTGGCTTTATTCCAGCGGTTCGACGGGCGCGCCCAAGGGCACGGTACACCTGCACAGTCACCTCATGCAGACCGCCTATCTTTATGGCCAAGCGGTCTTGGGCATTCAGGAAAACGATGTGGTGTATTCGGCCGCCAAACTGTTTTTCGCCTACGGTCTGGGCAATGCCCTGAGCTTTCCGCTCAGCGTTGGCGCGACCACCATCTTGCTGCCTGGACGCCCCGTGGCAGAAGACGTCTTTGCCATCTTGCGCGAGCGCAAACCCAGCATTTTTTACGGTGTCCCCACTTTGTTTGCGGCCCTGCTGGCCCATCCCCAGTTGCCCAGCGCTGATAGCCTCAACCTGCGCCTTTGTACCAGTGCCGGTGAAGCCTTGCCTGCTGAAATCGGTCACCAATGGCATTCACGCATGGGCAGCGACATCCTCGACGGCATAGGCTCAACCGAGATGCTCCACATCTTTCTGTCGAATCGTCCGGGCGATGTCCGTTACGGCACCACAGGCAAGCCCGTGCCCGGCTACGAGTTGAAGCTGGTGGACGATCAAGGGCAAACCGTGGGAGTTGGCGAATTGGGCGAATTGCAAATCAACGGCCCTTCGTCAGCCCTGATGTATTGGAACAACCGCGCCAAGACCAAACACACTTTTGCGGGAGAGTGGACCCGCAGCGGCGACAAATACAGTGTCGATGCACAGGGCTACTACACCTACGGTGGACGCAGCGACGACATGTTGAAAGTGGGTGGCATTTATGTGTCCCCCTTCGAAGTGGAAGCGACGCTCATGACACACCCAGCGGTGCTCGAAGCAGCCGTGGTGGGACATGCCGATGAATCTGACCTCATCAAGCCCAAAGCCTTTGTGGTGCTCAAGCCAGGTCAGTCTGCCGACGAAGAAGCCTTGAAGGCCCATGTCAAAACCCGGTTGGCCCCCTATAAATACCCGCGTTGGATTGAATTCGTCAACGAATTGCCCAAAACCGCTACGGGCAAGATCCAACGGTTCAAGCTGCGCTGACTAGGGAAATTCCATAGGACGCCCCCCATCGTCCACTGGACATAATCCCATTCACATTCATTAGGAGTAGCCATGTCGTCTCGTCGCCAACTGTTAAAGCAAACCGCTGCTGTCATCGGAGCCGCTTCCACGGGCTTGTTGTTGCCCGAAATCGCTCGCGCGCAGAGCAACAAAATCCGCATTGGATTCATGCTGCCCTACACCGGTACGTTTGCCCAGCTTGGCATTGGCATCGACAACGCGTTTCGCATGGCCATCGATGAACAGGGTGGAAAGCTGGCTGGCCGCGAGATCGAATGGTTCAAGCTGGACGACGAATCCAACCCCGCCAAAGGCGTTGAAAACGCCCAGCGCCTGGTCCAACGCGACAAGGTCGATGTGCTGGTCGGCACCGTTCACTCCGGCGTGCAGATGGGCATTCACCGCGTGGTTCGCAACACCAATGTGATCAACCTCATTCCTAACGCAGGCGTGCATGCGGCCACCCGTGAGATGTGCTCACCCAATGTGTTCCGCACTTCGTTCAGCAACTCGCAACCCACGCTCGCTCTTGGTAAACCCATGGTTCAGCGTGGCCACAAAAAAGCGGTCTGGATCACCTGGAACTACGCTGCTGGCGAAGAGGCTTTTGAAGGCTTCAAACAAAGCTACGAAGCAGCTGGCGGCACAATCATCAAATCTTTGGGCCTGCCCTTCCCTCAAGTTGAATTCCAAGCCTTGCTGACTGAAATTGCAGCCCTCAAGCCCGATGCAGTGGCCTGCTTCTTTGCTGGCGGTGGCGCAGCCAAGTTCATGCAAGACTACGCAGCGGCTGGCCTCAAAGGCAAGATCCCCCTTTACGGTTCTGGCTTCCTCACCGAAGGCGTGATCCAAGCAGCCGGTGCTGCAGCCGAAGGCGTGTTGTCGACCTTGCACTACTCAGACTCCCTCGAAACCGAGCGCAACAAGTCTTTCCGCTTGGCCTATGCCAAAACCTTCAAACTCCAGCCCGACGTTTACACCGTTCAGGGCTACGACTCGGGCCTGTTGCTCATCGCGGGTGCCAACGCCGTCAAAGGTGACTTCACCAATCGCAAAGGCATGTACGACGCCATGGAAAACGCCAAGATCAACAGCCCTCGCGGCGCTTGGACCATGAGCAAGTCGCATAACCCCATCCAGGACATTTACCTGCGTGAAGTGGTCAAAGGCGAAAACAAAGTCATCGGCGTGGCCGCCAAGGCCTTGGCTGATCCGGGGACCGGCTGCCGAATGGGTTGATGGTTTGTGGGTTTTGCCGATTTCCTGATCCAGGTTCTCAATAGCGTTCAGTACGGCCTTTTGCTGTTCATGTTGGCCGCTGGCCTCACCCTGATCTTTGGGATCATGGGTGTGGTCAATTTGTCCCATGGCAGTTTTTACATGCTGGGGGCTTATCTCGCCTTTGGCCTCACGGCCCAGCTTTCAAACTTTGGGCTCTCTTTGATTCTTGGCGGCTTGCTTTCGTTCGCGTTTGGCTGGCTGCTTGAAAAAGCCCTTTTCCGTTTCTTCTACACGCGCGATCACCTCGATCAGGTCTTGCTGACCTTTGGCTTGATTTACTTGTTTGAAGAACTGCGCTCCATTGTTTGGGGCAACGATGTGCACGGCGTGCCCATTCCCGAATGGCTGAGCGGCTCTGTGGCATTGACCGATACCTTGTCTTATCCCTACTACCGGCTCTTCGTTGCAGCGGTGTGCTTGCTCTTGGCCTTGGGCCTGTGGGCGCTCATCCATCGCACTCGACTGGGCATGCACATCCGGGCTGGCTCGTTCAATCGCACCATGGCTCAGGCCTTGGGTGTGGACATCGACAAGCTCTATGCCATCGTGTTCGCGCTGGGTGTGGCCCTCGCTGCAATTGCCGGCATGGTGGCTGCACCCTTGTCCAGCGTCTACCCCAACATGGGGTCTCAGG
>JBEAMY010000180.1:0-3301 GCA_041165725.1 Pseudomonadota bacterium | reverse complement strand
CTCAATGAACATTTGCGCCTGGCCGAGTTGCCGCGACAAGGCCTCGATGCGCTCAATGGCGGCAACGCGCGAGGCCGAGTCAATGGGCAAATAGCCCCAAAACGCAAAACACTGACCATTCATGCCGCTGGCGGCCAAAGCCATCAGGGGTGAGCTGGGCCCGACCAGCGGAACGACTCGAATCCCCATCCGATGTGCGGCTCGAACGACGGACGAACCTGGATCGGCCACGGCAGGCATGCCGGCTTCGCTGAGCAAACCCACGTCGTGCCCTTGCGAAATCGCGTCCAAACCGTGAGCGATGTCCGGATCGCTGATGTGATCGCCCGACTTGTGTGCCTCTCGGGGGAGCTCAATCAGGTGTTGCGAAGAGATGGGTGCGCTCAATGGCACGCATGCATCCACGCGCTTGAGAAAAGCCCGTGCCGATTTGGCGTTTTCGCAGATCCAATGGGTGATCTGAGCAGCTTGCGTCAAGGTTCCAAGCGGCAACACTTGATCCAAAGCGACTTGATCTGCGCTGCCCAAATCCAGCGGGGTTGGCACCAAAAACAGTCGGCCGGGTTGGGTCATGCCAACACATCCAAGCCAGCTGCTCGCAAGAGTCGACTGGTTTCAATCAGGGGCAATCCAATCAGCCCAGTGGGATCGTCGTTTTGCACCGATTCCAGCAAGGCAATGCCTAGACCCTCGCTTTTGGCGCTGCCAGCGCAGTCCAAGGCGGGTTCGCGTTGCAAGTAGTGGTCAATCACGGCGTCGCTCAGCACCCGATAGCGGACATGGATATTCACAAGGCTGCACGCTTCGAAACCGGTGCTGGGTCGGACCACGGCCACGGCTGTTCTGAACACCACCGACTGTGCGCTCAGGCGTTGAAGCTGGGCTTTGGCTTTTTCCAGAGTGCCCGGCTTCCCCAAGGGCTCGCCATTCAGATCGCAGACCTGATCGGAGCCGATCACACAGGCTTGAGGGTGGCGTTTGGCCACAGCCCAGGCCTTGGCCAATGCGAGCCTTCGGGCCAATGCATCGGGGCGCTCGTCCTCGTGAGGGGTTTCGTCCACACCCGGCGATTCGGTGGTGAACGCGCAATAAAGCCGCAGCAACAACTGCCGACGGTATTCGGACGTGGAGGCAAGAATCAGACTGGGCGATGACGCATTCATGACGGTGATTCTCTTACACTGACTCTCATGAAAAGTGGACATCCCGATCGAATCGACCCGATCAAGCTGGCTCAAGCGGGGCAGACCGTGTCGGGCCAAAGCCTAGGTGCGGCTTTGTCTCGCTGGGCAGAGAGTTCGGCCGACCCCGCCCGATGTGGGCCGGTGGACTGGTCAGCGCACTTCGAGTTGCGCACGGACGCGGCGGGACGAGATGTCGCCTGGATGAACCTTCAGGCGAAAGCTGGGCTGCAACTGGTCTGCCAGCGTTGCCTGTTGACCATGGATTGGCATCAACATCTGGAGCGCGAGTACCGCTTTGTGGCCACGGAATCCCAGGCTTTGGAGCTGGACTCGGACACCGAAGAGGATTTGTTGGCGCTGGACCAAGCTCTTGATCTGCTGGCTTTGGTTGAGGACGAGCTCATCATGGACTTGCCCATGGTCCCCATGCACGAGGTATGCCCTAAACCCGTGCGCTTGGCCACCCAAACCCCAGATTTCCAAGAGGCCCCCCCCGTTTTTTCGGCCTTGGCCAGCCTTAAAGACCTGAAAAAGGACTGAGCTACAATCTGCGGCTTTCCGACATCGTCTGGATATCGCTTCGGGTTCACTTCTGGAAGCGCAACAGGCGGCTCGATGGTGAGTTGGGCCTAGGGTTTCAACCGCTGATTGTTCATTTGCTGACTCAGGTCAGCCCAAGAGGAGCCATCATGGCTGTTCAACAAAACAAAAAATCGCCGTCCAAGCGCGGCATGCATCGTTCACACAACGCCCTGAACGTTCCCGGTTTGGCCGTAGAGCCCACCACCGGTGAGGTTCATCTGCGTCACCAGATCAGCCCCAACGGGTTTTATCGCGGACGCAAGGTCCTCAAGACCAAGAACGAGGGCTGATCGCCCCGTTCCATGAGGGTGGTGCAATGCCATCCTCATCCCTCATGAATCCTGTGACTTCAAACTTGTTCAGGCCCTTCTGAATGGTTGTCCTGTCTGTTGATGCCATGGGTGGGGACCACGGACCCGGGGTCACCCTTCCTGCCTGCAAAACATTTCTTGATGCGCATCCAGATGCGCATCTGATGATCTATGGCTTGCCGGGTGCCCAAGGACACTGGACGCATCCCCGGGCAAGCTGGCACGACGCCGAATCTGCCGTGGCCATGGATGACCCCGTTGAAGTGGCACTGCGAAGAAAAAAAGGCTCGTCCATGCGTCTGGCCATTGAGGCCGTGCGCGATGGTCAATCCCAGGCCGCAGTCTCGGCGGGCAACACGGGTGCGCTGATGGCCATCGCTCGCTACGTGCTTAAAACCTTGCCGGGCATTGATCGCCCCGCCATCGCTGGCCACATGCCCAATGTCAAGCGGAGCGCAACCACCATGCTGGACATGGGCGCCAATGTGGATTGCTCGCCCGAACACCTATTTCAATTTGCGGTGATGGGATCGGTTTTGGTGTCCGCCATCCGTGATTTGGAATCACCGACCGTGGGCTTGCTCAACATCGGCGAAGAAGACATCAAGGGCAACGAAATCATCAAGATCACCGGCGAGTTGCTCCGCGAAGCCCATCAGCACGGCTTGTTGAATTTCCAGGGCAATGTGGAGGGCAATGACATCTTCAAAGGCACCACAGACTTGGTGGTGTGCGATGGTTTTGTCGGTAACGTGGCCCTCAAGACCAGCGAAGGCTTGGCCACCATGGTGGGCCACTTTTTGAAGCAGGCCTTCAGTCAGAACCTGTTGACCCGCCTCGTGGCCTTGATTGCCATGCCTGTGCTCAAGGACTTCAAAGACCGGATGGACCATCGCCGCCACAACGGTGCCGCCTTGTTGGGGCTCAACGGTTTGGTCTTCAAGAGCCATGGCTCAGCCGATGCGGTGGCCTTCGGAACCGCTCTCGATCGCGCTTATGATGCCGCCAAGCACGGCCTGCTGTTGCAAGTTCAGCAACGGCTTGAACAGGCCGCCCCTTTGATTGAAGCCTTCAATGCCCGTTCGACGGTGACTTCCTCATCCGCCTCATGACTCGATACGCACGAATTGTTGGAACGGGTAGCCATTTGCCCAGCCAGCGCCTGAGCAACCAGGATCTTGTTCAACGCCTGGCAGAGCGGGGGCTTGAGTCCTCTGACGAATG
>JBEAMY010000179.1:0-4733 GCA_041165725.1 Pseudomonadota bacterium | reverse complement strand
CAAGCAGAAGACGGCATCGAATTGGATGTTGTCGGAGGCTGTGTGGCGGCGCAAACGGCGAAGCACTTGACGGCGCAAACGCTCGACCTCTTGGAAGTGGCGCGAAAACGCCAATACGCTGGATCTGGCCATTTGGAGCAATTGACCGACATGGGCATCGCGCTGACCATCGGCGTCAGGGGTGCGGCGCTTTTCAACTTCTGCAAGGCGGTGCTCCAGGGCCTCGACCAGCATGCGGCGACGGCGTGGATTCAGCAGCAAATCGTCTTGAAGATAGGGGTTGCGTTGCACCACCCAGATGTCACCCAACACCTCGTAAAGCATGCGGGCAGACCGCCCCGTGCGGCGCTCTTCGCGCAAGCGCTCCAGCAGGACCCAGGCCTGAGAACCGAGCACGCGATCAACGATCTCCCGATCCGAAAACGAGGTGTAGTTGTAGGGAATTTCACGCAAACGTGGCGCCTCTTGGGTTGAGGGCAACAATTGGTGCAATGGAGTGGGGGCATTCATAGGGTCGAGCGATGTTATCGCAGGGGTGAAAGACACACACTTAGACGGTTGATGTCCGCATGCGTCATTCGAGCGGCATTAGAGGCTTAAAAGCTGCTCAGGCGGTGGGACGTTGCAACCACCACTGCAAAGTGGCCTGAACCAAAATCAGAATACCGTAGGTCAGCATTCGCCCATCGTGTTGGGTCAGCACCAGCGCCACAAGGAGCACCAGCGAACCCAAAAAGCCGCTGAGCATGAGGTTGAAAAAGAAAGACGGACGCCGTTCTGACGCCATCAATCGAGGTGCCAACAGCGACAACAGCAACGCCATGGCCCATGCAGGCATGAAAAAGTTCGCAAAAACCCAGAACCAATCGTCAAGACTCATGGGCTGAATTTTATAATTCCATCCCCATGGCAGTTTGGACCCTAGGCTTGAACCACACCACTGCGCCGATTGATCTGCGCAGCCGTTTTGCTTTTGGTCCTGAAAACACAACTTCAGGCTTGTCGGCCTTGAAGGGACACTTGGGGCATTCGGCCGAAGCCGCCATCCTTTCAACCTGCAATCGCACCGAGTTGTATTGCGCAGCCGATGCACCCCTGCTGGACCAATCTCTGGGCTGGTTGGCCGCCTCTGGAGGTGTGAGCCCCCATGAACTCCAGCCGCATGTGTACCTGCATCAAAACGATGCAGCAGCTCGACATGCTTTTCGGGTGGCCAGTGGGCTGGATTCCATGGTCCTGGGTGAGCCCCAAATCCTGGGCCAACTCAAAGAAGCCGTTCGCGTTGCCAGCGACCATGGGGCTGTGGGCAGCACGCTCAATCAACTTTTTCAACGCTCGTTCTCTGTGGCCAAGCAGGTGCGCTCGTCCACCGAAATCGGTGCGCACTCCATCAGCATGGCCGCCGCGAGCGTGCGCCTGGCCGGGCAAATTTTTGAAAACCTCAGCGATCTGCGCGTTTTGTTCATTGGCGCGGGCGACATGATTGCGCTGTGCATCGCCCACTTTGCGGCCAAGACGCCTCGCCAGATGACGATTGCCAACCGCAGCCTGGATCGTGGCGAGCAATTGGCCAGCCGTTTTGGTGCGGATGTCATGCGTCTGGCCGAATTGCCAGACCGCCTTCACGAATTCGACGCGGTGATCAGTTGCACCGCCAGCTCCTTGCCTTTGGTGGGTTTGGGTGCTGTTGAGCGCGCCATTCGCAAGCGTCGCCAGCGCCCGGTGTTCATGGTGGACTTGGCTGTGCCACGCGACATCGAGCCCGAGGTCAAACAACTCGATCACGTCTTCCTCTACACCGTGGACGACTTGGCTCAGGTGGTTCAACAAGGGCAGGCGAACCGGCAAGCCGCTGTGGCTCAGGCCGAAGTCATCATCGAAGACGGTGTTCAGCAGTTTGTTCACTGGTTGCAGCAGCGTGAGGACGTTCCGCTGTTGCAGCAACTCAACGCCCAAGCCAATGCCTGGCGCGAAGCCGAACTGGCCAAAGCCCAGCGCATGTTGGCCAAAGGCGAATCCGTCGAGGCGGTTCTTGAGCAGTTGAGCAAATCGCTGACTCAAAAAATGTTGCATGGCGCCATGGCCGAAATGCGCGCCGCCAATCCAGAGAGTCGGGAACGCGCCCGTCACGCGATCGAGCATTTCTTTTTGCGCGGATCGCGTTAGCTCCAACCATGAAAGACTTTGTGCGCACTCGCCTGGAGCGCGAGCTCGAACGCTTGCATGAGCTCGATTTTTTGCTCTCGCGCGAAGACATCCTGGCCAACATGAACGAGTGGATGGTGCTCTCCCGTGAGCGCACCCAAGTCGCTGTGCTGGCCGAACGCTTTCAAGAGTGGCAAGGCCTTCAGGCGGATCGCCAGCAATGGCTCGATTGGCTCAACGACCCTGCCAGCGATGCGACCTTAAAGGGAGAGGCCCAGACCGAACTGGATCGCTTGAGCCCTGCCCTCGAGGACCTTGAGCATCAACTCATGAGGCTCTTGCTGCCCAAAGGGCCAGATGACCACCGGCCCGCTTTTTTGGAAATCCGTGCGGGCACTGGAGGCGATGAGTCAGCGCTTTTTGCAGGTGACTTGCTGCGCATGTACACGCGCCATGCGGAGGGCAGAGGCTGGATGGTCTCGCTCATCAGTGAATCGCCCAGCGATCTTGGTGGCTATAAGGAAGTGGTGATTCGCATCAGCAGCGACTCTGAAGGTGTTTATGGCTTGCTGCAATTTGAATCAGGCGGCCATCGGGTTCAGCGCGTGCCAGTGACCGAATCACAAGGGCGCATCCACACCAGTGCTTGCACCGTGGCCGTTTTGTCTGAGCCCGATGAGGCCCAAGCGGTCTCTCTCAATCCAGCCGATTTGCGAATTGACACCTTTCGCGCCAGTGGTGCGGGTGGTCAGCATGTGAACAAAACCGATTCAGCAGTGCGGATCACCCATCTGCCCACAGGTCTGGTCGCTGAATGCCAAGATGACCGCTCACAACACCGCAACAAAGCCAAAGCCATGCAAGTGCTGGCGGCTAGGCTAGCCGAACAGGAACGTAAAAACCAGGCGGCCAAAGATGCGGCGTTGCGCAAAGGCTTGGTGGGCAGTGGCGATCGGTCGGATCGAATTCGCACCTACAACTTCCCGCAGGGACGGGTCACGGACCACCGCATCAACCTGACCCTTTACAAATTGCCCATGGTGATGGAGGGCGACTTGGGCGAGTTGCTCGACGCATTGAGAACGGCGCGAGAAGCCGAATTGCTGGCCGATCTGGAAGCCAGCGCATGAACGACATGCACCACGAACCCACTGTGGCTCAAGCCTTGGCCCATGCCCTAGGTCATGGGTTGTCACGAACCGACGCCCAAACGATGATGCTTCATTTGGTCAACCCCGCTGTGCGAGATCGGGCCTGGCTGATCACGCATGAAGATGATGCGCTCAGCGATGAGGCCTGGGCGACTTGGTGCGATTGGGTCAAACGGCGGGGGGCAGGTGTGCCCGTGGCTTTTTTAACAGGCATAAAAGAGTTTTACGGCTTAGAACTGCGCATCAGCGAACAGGTGCTGGACCCAAGGCCCGATACCGAAACTTTGGTGGATTGGGCTTTGTCGCTGGCCCAAGGCATGGCCATGCCGCAAATCCTGGATCTGGGAACCGGCAGCGGTGCAATTGCCTTGGCGCTGGCTCACCATCTCCCTGCAGCCAAAGTGAGTGCCGTTGATCAAAGCGAACAGGCCTTGGCGGTGGCCCATGCCAATGCACAAAGGCTTGGGCTCAAGGTGATGTTCACCCTCAGCAATTGGTTCGATCAGGTTGCTGGGCAGTTTGACCTCATCGTCAGCAACCCACCCTACATTGCAGAGCATGATCCGCATTTGGACGCCTTGGTTCACGAGCCACGCCAGGCCTTGGTCTCGGGGGCTGACGGCCTGCACGATTTGCGGCTTCTGATCGATGAAGCTCCAAATCGCCTCATGCCCGGTGGATGGCTGTTGGTGGAACACGGCCATGACCAATCCCGTGTAGTCAGAGCCCTTATGGAATCCCGCGGCTTCTTGCAGGTGCAATGCCGTTGCGATTTGGCAGGGATTGAGCGTTGCAGCGGCGGGCAGTGGCCGGTAGTGGAATAATTCATGCACAGCGGTTCGCGGGTGCGATCGCATAAAGATAGATAGTGGAGGTCTCACATGACACAAGTTCAACAACGCATCGCTGAATTGGTGGATTCCAATGAAGTGGTTTTGTTCATGAAGGGAACGGCGTCATTTCCCATGTGCGGTTTCTCGGGCCGTGCATTGCAAGTTTTGAAAGCCAGCGGAGTGGACCCCAAGACCATCAAAACGGTCAATGTGCTGGATGATCAGGAAATTCGCGAAGGCATCAAGACCTTCAGCAATTGGCCCACCATTCCCCAGCTCTACATCAAGGGCGAGTTCATTGGTGGCTCAGACATCATGATGGAAATGTATGAGTCTGGAGAACTGCAACAGGCTTTGGGCACGTCCAGCTGAAGTTCAAGCGATCTGCTCGCAACAAAAAGGCGGCCTAGGCCGCCTTTTTTAATGGGCTGGATCATCGTCAGGGGGTGAACCTGGCCTTCAGAAATGAAGCGATCTCAGACGCGCCCACCGATGTGGCTTCGGTGTCTTTGCGATGCTGGTACTCGACCGTACCGGACTTCAACCCGCGGTCAGACAAAACCACCCGGTGGGGAACGCCAATCAATTCCCAATCCGCAAACAT